>CAZTVP010000244.1:0-4782 GCA_964616995.1 uncultured Comamonadaceae bacterium | reverse complement strand
TGAGAGAAGCTATTTCTAAGAAATTTAAAAGGGATAATTGTCTAGATTATTCTGCTAATCAAATAGTAGTGAGTACGGGAGCCAAGCAGTCTATCTCTAATGTGGTATATGCGCTAGTAAATCCAGGAGAGGAAGTACTTCTACCTGCTCCTTTTTGGGTGAGTTATGCTGCCATGGTGCAGTTAGCTGGAGGAGTTCCAGTGATTATTCCTACTAAGATAGAGAACGATTATAAGATCACAGCAGAGGAGTTAAAAGCACATCTTACAGATAAGACTAAGCTTATGATTTACAGTTCTCCATGTAACCCAAGTGGTTCTGTTTACACGGAGGATGAGCTAAAGAGTTTGGCAGAAGTAATTAAATCTAAGTCTGATTTTTATGTGGTTTCTGATGAGATTTATGAGCATATAAATTACCTAGGTAAGCACAGTAGTTTAGGAACTATTCCTGGAGTTTATGACCAAGTAATTACGGTAAATGGTGTGAGTAAAGCCTTCGCTATGACGGGTTACAGAATCGGTTACATAGGTGCTCCAGAGTGGATAGCTAAAGCATGTTCTAAGATGCAAGGGCAAGTGACTTCTGCGCCTAGTGGAGTAAGTCAGATGGCAGCTAAGGCTGCGGTAGAAGCCAACCCTGCAGATGTAGGTTACATGAAAGAAGCCTTTCTAAAAAGGAGAGATTTAATGCTTGAAAAACTGGGAGAGATTCCAGGTTTAACGCTTAATGTTCCAGAAGGTGCTTTTTACATTTTCCCGAATTGTGAAGGACTTCTTGGTACTAAAACTGAGGATGGTAAAGAAATATACACCGCTACTGAGCTGTGCATGTATCTATTAGAAACTGAATTCGTGGCATTGGTGGCTGGTGAGTCTTTCGGTTCTCCGAGCTGTTTTAGACTGAGTTATGCAGCTAGTGAAGAGCAGCTGTTAGAGGCTGCCGCTCGTATGAAGAGAGCTTTCGGTAAATTGAGCAAGTAAAACGAGTAGTTTACTTTGACTAATTACGCTTCTATCATAACTAATTTTAAGGGTACTAAAGTGCTCATCTTAGGTGATGTAATGATAGACGCATACCTCTCGGGTTCAGCGGATAGAATGTCGCCAGAAGCTCCTGTTCCAGTGGTTTCTATTAGTGAAGAAGTACACAAACTTGGTGGTGCTGCTAATGTGGCTTTGAACCTCATGACCCTTGGTGCTAAGCCTATATTGTGCTCGGTTATTGGAGAGGAAAAGTCGGATAGGTTTTTAGGTCTGCTGCGCAATAGAAATTTCGCAGAACAAGGAATAGTTGTTTCGAGTGAACGAAAAACTACCCAAAAGACCAGAGTGTTAGACAAGGGAAAGCAACTGCTTAGAGTAGATGAAGAAAACACCCATAACCTAAGTGAGCGTGAAGAGCAGGAGTTGATGGAGAGATTGGAATCCCTCTTTGCAACGCAGAAAATAGACGTACTCATTTTCCAAGATTACAATAAAGGTGTACTCACATCAAGAGTGATAGAAAAAGCCATCGCTTTAGCCAGGGCAAATGACGTAGGCACAGCCGTTGACCCCAAGTTGAAGAATTTCCTAGCATACAAAGGAGTTACTCTATTCAAACCTAATTTGAAAGAAATTAACGAGGGATTAGGATTAGAATTGGTAGGAAATGATACATCTGGAATTGAAAGCGCTATGAAAAGATTGAGAGAAGAGCTTGGAAATGAAATATCATTCGTAACGCTGAGTCAATACGGTGTGATGCTTAGCTCAGCAGATGAAACCTGTAGCATAGCAGCACACGAACGAAACATCATAGATGTTTCTGGGGCGGGAGACACGGTGATTAGCGTAGCTACACTGTGCTTGGCTCAGGGAATAGCTTTAAGAACGCTGGGAGAACTCTCTAATCTAGCCGGAGGATTGGTCTGCGAAAAGGTAGGAGTAGAGCCCATAACTAGCCAAGAGTTAACTTTGGCAGCCGAAAAGGATTTAAATGCCCATTAAGGAATTTCGAGAAAAGGCTAATTTTTTCTTGTACGAAAACAAGACGCAAGTCCTAAAAGTAGGTCGTGCACTTCATGTTATCGTTTCTATAACCGCTTTATTGGTAATGGGTTATTTGTATGGTTTCGAGCATTCGGATTCTAAGAGAGAAGCCCTGCTAAATATTATAGAAGCCTCGTTTGTATTCTACACACTATACTTCATCATTAGGTGGATTTATGACTTTAAGCCTAAGGAATTCTTAAAAAGAAATTGGATAGAATCACTGGTAATTCTACTGCTTGTGCTGGAAGGCATCAGTTATAACTTCTTCGGGATATTTCTACTGGAAGAATTGGCTAAAAAGCTTGGTATATCAAGTTATGTGGACATTAGTAACGTGCTTATACAGCTCTATTTTTTCTTTACCATTCTTATTACCGCGGGAAAAGGAGGAAGGCTATTCCCCGCTATTAAAGTCCATCCTGCAGTAGTGTTTATATCCAGTTTCTTGCTACTGATAGGAATAGGAACTGTCCTTCTCATGCTGCCTAAAATGACCAATACGCTGAACGGAATGGGTTTCGTAGATGCGCTATTTACAAGTACTAGTGCTACTTGCGTAACTGGTCTAATGGTAGAAGATACGGTCAACTTTTTTACCTTCAGAGGTCAGATTATTATTCTCATTCTCATTAAACTAGGAGGACTGAACATCATAGCGTTTGGGTATTTTATGGCCATAGCTGGAAGGCTTGGTTTTAAGGTGAAGCAGCATGATGTCATAGAAGATTTCGTGAATAAAGAGACTGCCTTAGGCGCTAAATCCATGCTCGGTAAAGTGGTGCTTTGGTCGATTCTCATAGAACTTTTAGGAGCGCTGGTGATGTTTTTGGTATGGGGAGAGCAGATGTTCCAAACCCTTGGAGATAGGATTTACAATTCAATTTTCCTCTCTGTTTCAGCATTTAACAACGCAGGAATTTCCCTCTTTTCGGATGGACTGGCTGACATGGAATCTGGAGTGGGAACCAATTATCTCATTCACTTGGCGGTGACTATTGTGGTGTTCTTTGGGGCGCTGGGAATGGTAGCCATTTTCGATTTATTCGACCCGCAGAACTTGAGAGAACGACTAAAGAAACCATGGAAAACCATCTCTTTCAGTTCTAAAATAGCGCTTTACTTCTCGCTGATTCTAGTGGGAGTAGGAACAGTAGCTTATTTCTTCTTAGAGTACAACAATACCTTGAAAGGTATGGGCCCAGTGGAAGCGGTCATTACATCACTCTTCCAGTCGGTCACTAGAACCTCAGGATTTAATACGGTAGATATAGGAGCCATGGGCGTTCCTATGCTTTTCCTAATGATAATTCTCATGTTTATTGGAAGCTCTTCCAGTTCTACCGGAGGAGGAATCAAGACTAGCACATTTGCCATAGTCATGGCAGATGTAACAGCTACTATTAAAGGTTTAAAACATACTTCACTATTTAAGAGAACCATTCCAGATGCGCTGAAATCCAGAGCCTATGGAGTATTGGTGATTTTCCTTCTCGGAAATGCCATAGGAATGTTCATCCTCAGCATCTCAGAAACTGAGATACTTAACACACATAATAATGGTATGTTAGCACTGCTTTTCGAGCAGGTTTCTGCTATGGGAACGGTAGGGCTAAGCATGGGAATTACCTCGGAACTCACAGATGTGGGCAAGTTCATCATCATAGTGAGTATGTTCGTAGGTAGAGTAGGAACACTCACGGTGGCTTTTGCACTTGGAAGAAACTTGATAAGCAATAACTTTAAGTATGCCGAAGGGCATACGATGGTAGGATAGAAAAACGAATCATTGGGAACGAAGATTACACCATATAAATCAGAGGCTAGCAAGAAGGAACAGGTAGCTGAAATGTTTGATAACATAGCACATAGCTATGATTTTCTGAACCATTTTTTCTCTTTGGGAATCGACAAGCTCTGGAGAAAAAAAGCCATTAAGATTCTTAAGAAAGAGAATCCAGAAACCATCCTTGATGTGGCTACAGGAACAGGTGATTTCGCGTTGCAAAGCATAAAAAACGGCCTACCAGCTACTGGTAAAATAACAGGACTAGACATTTCCAACGGAATGCTAGAAATAGGTCGAAAGAAGATTAAGAAACGTTCTCTTTCAGACCGCATAGAAATGGTGCAGGGAGACTCTGAAAATCTGCCTTTCGCAGATAATACCTTTGATGCTACTATGGTGGCTTTCGGTGTAAGGAATTTCCAAAACCTCCAGCCGGGGCTTCAAGACATGCATAGAGTTATCAAGCCAGGAGCACTTTGTGTGGTTTTGGAATTTTCTAAGCCAAAGAAATTTCCTATCAAGCAGCTGTTCGGGTTTTACTTCAAGAACATCATGCCAGCCCTTGGCAAATTAGTAAGCAAAGACTCAAGAGCTTACACTTATCTTCCAGAGTCCGTAGATGCTTTTCCAGAAGGAGAAGCCTTCAAAAACATCATGACCGACTGCGGCTATAAAGACGTCCAGCAGAAAATGCTCTTCGGTGGAGTAGCTTCTATTTATTGGGGAAGGAAGTAGTTTACTTTCAGGATTTTAGTAGATTAGTAAAACAATCATATAATGCGGCTATGCGGAACAGTTCCGTATATTCGGATGTTACCACCAATTGATTAAAATGAAAATACCAACTTTAATAGCATTAACGATATTTATTACTAGCTGTTTTGGAGTTGAAGAAAACCAAAGTAGAATGGGAATTTTTGACAAACTTTTTGGAAAGAACGAACAAGCCAGAAAAGAAAC
>CAZTVP010000243.1:0-4784 GCA_964616995.1 uncultured Comamonadaceae bacterium | reverse complement strand
CTCCAGTACTATCTGGTAATCCAGCTGCACTAACTACACTTGATTCGAAGTCATAAGACACAAAATCAGAGGTGAGTTCGATGTCATCATACTTCACTATGGCCGTACCATAGAGCAGCACTCTATTGTTAATGGCATCAAATATGATTGAGTCATTAGCATCATAGAATATGGGAAATTCTAAATCTGTATTTAGCGTATCTAGGGTAACTTGTGTACTATCCACTAAAACCTCCGCGTTAGATAAGGAGTCTGTTACTTCTTCAGACTGAGAATGAGTCACCCATGCAGTGAGTATAGCGGTGCAAAGAATTAACAGCTTCTTTGTTATAACCTCATTGTATAAACACCTTCCTAACATCTATGACGGGTAAATTTGTGCGAGCCACCTTAAAGTGCCTGCAAAGCTATATGAAACGGGATTTAAACGTATTAGTCATGAGTGCTTTTCTAAACAATTCACACTGGAGTAAACGCATAGTTTTCTTTATTCTTGCCTGTGCTGTGGTATTAATGTCCTACACTTCTTCTCCTTATGATGTGGACAACTCTGTAAAAGTAGTAGTTATAGATGCTGGACACGGAGGTAAAGACGCAGGAAACCTAGGTACTAAAACCAAGAAAAAAACCGAAAAAGACATATCTCTAGATGTAGCTCTAAAGCTTGGAGAATACATAAAAGACAATCACAGTGATGTGGAAGTCATCTACACCAGAGATACTGATAAATTTCTTGAACTCAGAGAACGTGTATCCATAGCCAATAAAGCACAGGCGGACTTGTTTATATCCGTCCATTGCAACGCGGCAAGCCCACAAGCTTATGGCACGGAAACCTTCGTTATGGGAATGCACAAGTCTGAGGCGAGTTTAAAAACAGCCATCCGAGAGAATCAGTCTATCTACCTAGAGGATAACTACGAGGAAAATTATAAGGGATTTAACCCGAAAGACCCAGACACTTATATAAAGCTATCTATGAGACAGAACGTTTTCTTGAATCAAAGTCTTAGTCTTTCTAAGAAAATACAAGACCAGTTCAGAGAAAAAGCCAAGAGAAGAGACCGAGGAGTTAAACAAGCTGGATATTATGTGATTTCTTACACCACTATGCCAAGCTGTCTAGTAGAATTAGGATTTCTCACCAATAAAGAGGAAGAGAATTTCCTTCACTCCACTAGAGGACAAGATTACATGGCATCAGCCATCTACAGAGCCTTTAGAGACTATAAAAGCGAAATAGAAGGAGTCACTTTTAGCAGAGAAATAGTAACTCCTGAGCCTACTCCTTTAGTCGAAGATGTTAACACCGTGTTAGAAACTTCTACCGAGACCAAAAAGAAGGACAGAAAGAAGAAAAAAGCTTCTGATAAAGAGAAAGTTACCGGGATTAATTACAGAATCCAATTGGTCACTAGTAGTCAACCCGTAGTACTCAAACCAGAGAACTTTAAGGGCCTTAAAGAAGTGGATGAGTATATTAGCAACGGCCTTTATAAGTACACCACAGGTAGATGTACTAATTATGAAATGGCCAAAGCGTTACAGAAAGAAATTAGGTCGCTCGGTTATGAAGGCGCATTCATCATAGCGTTTAATGGAAATGAGCGCATGAACCTTAGAGAAGCCATAGGACAGGAAAATTAACAGATGTCTAAAGAAGTCAAAATAGGATTAATAGTAGTAGCTGCCATAGTATGTGGAATTTGGGGGTTGAATTACTTAAAAGGTATCAATCTACTTCATCCTTCTAACTCCTATTACACTGTTTACAATAACACTGGAGGTTTAACCGCTGGTAGTAGCGTCCAATTCGCTGGTGCTAAAGTAGGTAGAGTAAATTCTATTCAATTATTCACCGATTCAGCAGCGGCTTCAGATTCCACTCAACTTGTTCTTCCTGAGTGGCTTGTAGAGTTTACTGTAGATAATCCGAACTTATCTATTACCAGAAACACAAAGGCTAAAATTGAAGGAAATCCTTTATCTGCCAGTGTGATAAATTTAGAAATAATAGGTGGCGCGACAGCTGGCCCTGGAGACACTCTGTTAGGGATTGTAAAAAACGACCTAACCGAAACATTCACCCGTGAAATAGAAACACTTAAACAAAGTATAGAGAACTTAGTTCAAGGGGTTGACGGTGTGGTTGAAAATGTAAACACCATATTCTCGGATGACGCCACCCAAGGTTTACCTGAAGTCTTTAGTTCCCTAAAGCGCTCTATAGCGTCATTAGAAACAACTTTCTCTGAAGTTAACAACATTCTAGAAGCCAATAAAATCAAAGTAGGAAACTCATTAGATAACTTAGAAACTGTTACAGCCATAATAAAAACAAAGGCTGGAGATATAGACACCATTATTACCAATTTCAGTGAGATATCCAATGAGTTCGCTCAGGCAGATTTTACGGCTATCTTGAGTAAAGTAGAAGAAACTATGTCTGAAGTGAACCAGATTACGGATAAGATAAATAATGGGGATGGCTCATTAGCACAAGTCATAAATTCTGATTCCCTTATTATAGAAATAGAACAAACGAATCAGGAACTTCAGTACCTTTTGAACGATATTTACACCAATCCTAAAAAATACCTCGGTTTTTCTGTCATAGGTAGAAAAGACAGAAATGGATTCTCTAACAAAGAAGAAGACAGAATCCGAGAAATTATTAAGGAGGAGAAATAACTTTACCTCATGATTTCACAAATCATCTTTGCGGCTCTGTTTATTATCGGAGTTGGAATATTCTCTTTAAAAATCAGGTCTATCAGAAGAAATATTCTTCTTGGAAAAGACATAGAAATAGCTGATTCGCCAGGAGAAAGATGGAAAACCATGGCTTTAGTAGCACTGGGGCAATCTAAAATGGTCACCAGACCTGTAGCAGGATTCTTCCATATACTGATTTACATCGGATTCATTCTCATTAATATAGAAGTTCTAGAAATAGTCATAGATGGTTTTACTGGACAGCATAGATTCTTTGCTCCATATCTAGGGGGTTTTTATGACTTTCTAATCGGATTTTTTGAGGTATTAGCACTGCTCGTAGTGATAGCTTGTGTTGTCTTCCTTTACAGAAGAAACATAGGTAAACTCAAGCGTTTCCAAATGCCAGAAATGAATGGCTGGCCTAAATTAGACGGTAATCTGATCTTGATTATTGAGATTATTTTAATGGGAGCCCTGCTCAAAATGAATGCTTGTGACCAGATTCTGCAATTGAGAGAAGCCGATCATTACATGGCAGCGGGAAGTTTTCCGGTGAGTCAGTTTTTAGTCCCTTTCTTTGACAGTTTTTCTGATGGTACCCTAATAACTATGGAAAGATACTTCTGGTGGGCGCATATCATTGGAATATTGATTTTTCTGAATTATGTGCCTTATTCTAAGCACTTCCACATCATGTTAGCATTCCCTAATACTTATTATTCTAACCTCCAAGCTAAAGGACAATTTGATAACATGGCCGCAGTAAAGAAGGAGGTAGATTTAATGATGAGTGGAGACCCTTTTGCCGCACCTGCAGCTCCTGAACCAGCGGAAGAAGCTGGTCCTCCAGAAAAATTCGGGGCTAAAGATGTCACTGACCTTACATGGAAGAATTTATTAGATGCATACACCTGTACTGAGTGTGGTAGATGCACTTCTAACTGCCCAGCCAATCAAACTGGAAAGCTACTGAGTCCAAGAAAAATCATGATGGACACTAGAGACCGACTAGAAGAAGTAGGTAAGAATCTAACTGCAGAGGGTAAACCTCAGGAAGATGGAAAATCGCTCCTAAGAGATTACATCTCTGAAGAAGAACTTTGGGCATGCACCACTTGTAATGCATGTGTAGATGCTTGTCCTGTGAATATAGACCCACTGAACATCATCATGAATATGAGACGTTATCTCATCATGGAAGAGTCTAAGTCTCCAGAGTCTATTACTTCTATGTTTAACAATGTAGAAAATAATGGAGCTCCATGGGCGTTCCCAGCGGCAGATAGAGGTAAGTGGATAGAAGAATTAAATAACTAAAATCAGACACTAAAAATGAGTACTCCTATACAAGTTCCTACTATGGCTCAGATGATGGCAGCAGGCGAAACACCTGAGGTGCTTTTCTGGGTAGGTTGTTCTGGAAGTTTTGATGACAGAGCTAAAAAAATCACTAAGGCCATCGTACGTATTTTGGATAAAGCCAATGTGAAATTTGCCGTACTCGGTGCTGAAGAATCATGTACTGGAGACCCTGCCAAGCGTGCTGGAAATGAGTTTTTATTTCAAATGCAAGCTGCGCAAAACATAATGGTTCTCAATGGTTATGAGATCAAGAATATAGTAACTGGCTGTCCACACTGTTTCAACACCATAAAAAATGAATATCCTGAGCTAGGTGGAACTTATAATGTGATGCATCACACGCAGTTCATTAACCAGCTCATCCAAGAAGGTAAACTTACCATAGCAGATGGAAAGTCATTCAAAGGGAAAAGAATCACCTTCCACGACCCGTGTTACCTAGGAAGAGCTAATGATGTTTATGAAGCTCCTAGAGAAGCACTTATGAAATTAGATGCGGCTTTAGTCGAAATGAAGCGGTGCAAAAGCAAAGGCCTTTGCTGTGGAGCTGGAGGAGCGCAAATGTTCAAAGAAGCTGAACCTGGAAATAAGGAGGTAAACGTAGAACGTACTGAAGATGCTTTAGAGGTTAAACCAAACGTAATAGCTACTGGATGTCCTTTCTGCAATACCATGATGACCGATGGTGTAAAGAACTTCGAGAA
>CAZTVP010000242.1:0-4787 GCA_964616995.1 uncultured Comamonadaceae bacterium | reverse complement strand
AGGTCTAAGTCTATGTTTTTGTTTCCTTCATACTCAAGGTAAGGAAGGACTTTTACATCTTGTTCGGGTCCTTTTACTCTGAAGGGCTCTAAAGCGTCTAGTGTTACTACCCAAGGGCTAATAGAAGAGGCAAAGTTTTTTGCTAAAAATGGCCCAAGAGGGATGTATTCCCATTTTTGAATATCTCGAGCAGACCAGTCATTAAAAAGACACAGGCCAAAAATATAGTCATCTGCCTCAGCAGTAGAAATGCTGTCTCCCAGTTCCTTTCCGGGATAAGTGATAAAAGCCATTTCTAACTCAAAATCTAGAAGCTTACAAGCTCCATACACCGGAGGAGCATCATCTGAAGGTTTTTGTTGTCCTTTAGGTCTATGAAAATTAGTACCTGAAGGAATGATAGAGGAGGCTCTTCCATGGTAACCTACTGGCAGATGTTTCCAGTTTGGAAGTAGAGCATTATTAGGGTCTCTGAACATGGTTCCTACATTAGTAGCATGTTCTATGCTACTGTAGAAATCCGTATAATCTCTAACAAATATCGGCATCAACATTTCAGCAGATTCCTGACCAAGTAGGCACTGACTCACGTGGTGTTCTTTATCCTTTAGCTCAGTGTTTTCTTCTCTCAGTAGTTCGCTAACTCTGTTTCTTAACTCACGAGTGGCTTTTTTCCCCTTTTTTATTATGCGGTTAAGTGTGTCACAGTCAAAATCTTCTAGCTGAAAACTAAGGTTATTCAAGTACCCAAGAACATGAAGGGTCTTTAAATCCAAAATTTGAGTTCCTATAGCGACTCCTACACGAGGGGAAAGTTGCTGGGTTTTAAAAATCCCAAACGGTAAATTCTGAATAGGAAAATCTGAATTCTCTGGTACATTAACCCAGCTTTTCAGCTGAGGATGGTTAGCATCTATCATAGAAAAATTGTTTCTAACAAAAATACTTATAAGCGCTAGAAATTCTACCTTTGATTAGCCTGAACTAAGTCGGTCAAGTGATGAAAAAATTATACTTAATTCGTGGAGTAACTCTCGTGGCTCTATTGGCTTTTTTCATTCATTTTGTCTTCTTGTTTTGTTCTTCATGCCATTATTCTTGGATCCAGGAAGATCTTTATTATTTATCCGACAGATATACTGACCCTCAATTCAATCAGACTTGGAAACTATTCGTCCCGATGCATAAGGATAATTCAAGCATTGAATACAAGGTTTATTCAGATGGTGCGTGGTCTGAGTTTTATTCTTTAGAAGACGATTTTGGTGCGGTGCAAAAACCTTTTGCGCAGCGAATTAATAGAAGGGTTACCAAGTTCCTCGCGTATGAAACAAGAGAGAATACAGATTTTGATGAAGAGGACACTCCAGGTTATAGGAGTGTAAAGTCCTCTAAGATATATGCAAATGCTTTAAACATTTGTATGAGAAATGCTAGAAAGAGATATCCAGACATAGATTCTATTTCTATGATACTGAAAAGAGATTTAACTCCAAAACCAGGTTTTACTCAGGTAAAGCCAATTATAGACATCTATGGAGCAGAGGCTATTAAATAGAATTTGGGCTTTTATAGATGGTCTATCCAGTGCAGACTCTGAATTGGTCTATCGAACAAGGTTATTCAGTAGGTTAGTTTATTTATGGGTGCTCGTTGTTGTAGTATGTGTTTACCCAATTTCTTTTGACCTTATGGGTCCTGAAGGCTATACGCTTCGGATGCCAATGGGAGATGGGCTGCGCAAAAATTTTGTTTACATGCTAATTTACAGTCCTGAGCGGTTTTATCTTGTTTTTGGTTTAACGGTAGTATCCTGCATCCTTTCTTTATTCAGAATAGGAGGAATAATAAGTAGAGTGGGGGTCTGGTTGGGATTTTTGATCATGAGCTCCAGTCTTTATTTAGTTTTTAATGCAAGTGGAAGACTGGCGGTAAACTGGCTGTTTCTAATGATTTTTCTATTCTGGAATCCTTCAAATTCAATAACCTGGTTAAGTACACGACTATTTATGTGGGCAGCTAGAATTCAGTTTTTAATTGTGTATGTCATTTCTGGGTTATTTAAAATCCTAGATGATGATTGGCTCCAGGGCAGAGCTGTTCATTACCTCTCATTTGTCAAACACTTTACACCAGAATGGTGGGCATCGGTTATACAGAATTATCCCTGGATAGGAGTCGTTCTTAATTACGTCATAATGGCTTATCTTCTTCTTTTCCCAGGGTTGATTTGGATTAAGCCTTTCAAGAGGTCTCTTTTGATAGTAGGAGCAGGATTTCACTTATACATAGCCTTTGTAATGGGCTTGTACGAATTCGGGATTCTTATGCTGTTAGGTTATGTTCTTTTTCTAGACATTAGAAGCTTAAAACGGCTACTAGAGCCTTTCACACGATTTCGAGAAAGGCTTTTGGCCGGAATCAGAACTTAAGTTAGAAAAGCTCTTTTACAATTCTCTCTACAGAATAACCTTCGGCTTCAGCTTTATAATTTCTTACTATTCTATGTCGAAGAATTGGAAGTGCCACAGCTTGTATGTCCTCTATATCAGGAGAATACTTACCATTAAGAGCTGCATGACACTTAGCTCCTATGATAAGGTATTGGGATGCTCTAGGTCCAGCTCCCCAGGATAAAAAGTCCTTGGTGATTTGTGGAGCATTTTCAAGATTAGGTCTTGTTTTAGCCGCTAGTTTTACAGCATATTCTATCACATTATCATTTACTGGAATCTTACGAATAAGATTTTGGAAATAGGTTATTTCTTCTCCAGACAGCACTGACTTCAGCTGAACAGACTGATTACCTGTGGTGTTTTTTACAATGTTTACTTCTTCCTCAAATGAAGGATAGTCCACCCAAATATTAAACATAAATCTATCTAACTGCGCTTCTGGTAATGGATATGTTCCTTCTTGTTCTATAGGGTTTTGCGTAGCTAAAACAAAAAACGGTTTATCAAGATTATACTTGTTTCCAGCTGCTGTTACGGCTCTCTCTTGCATAGCTTCTAAGAGTGCTGACTGTGTTTTAGGTGGAGTTCTGTTGATCTCATCCGCCAAGATGATATTGGAAAACAAAGGCCCTTTTACGAACTTAAACTCTCTGTTCTCACCAAGAATTTCAGAACCTATAATATCCGAAGGCATAAGGTCTGGCGTGAACTGGATTCTATTAAAATTAAGACCTAGAGTGTCTGCTATGGTATTTACAAGTAATGTTTTAGCCAGTCCAGGAACGCCTACGAGTAAGCAGTGCCCGTTACTAAAAATACTGATAAGGACATTTTTAATGGTTTCTTCCTGACCTACTATTACTTTACTGATTTCATTAGTAAGTGCGTGGTACTTCTCTCTTAACCCTTCTAACGCTTCTTTATCTGAGGAATAATTCACAGTGATTTTTTCTTTTATAAGGTGGTCTAAATTAGTTATTTATTATCTACCCAGTCATAACGGTAAGCGCACGACTGCTGGTCTTCATTTAAACGCCTATAGGTAGAGTTGAGTTTCTTTTGAATCCACTTTTCTAGGGCTTGATTCTGTAGGTCAGACTCTGCCATCTGCTTGAGCATTCTGTAGTCTTCTTGGAGATTGGCTACATGAGCATTTGACCTGCTTTGCAATAAGAATACTCTATATTCTTTTTGTCCAGCTTGTCCTTCTAACGGAATAGGCTCACTGATTTCTCCAGGTTTAAGCTTGTTTAGGATAAGCGTAATTCTAGGGTCTATGGTACTCAGTTGGTGTTTTGTACCACCGGTATATGGGTTAATAACCTTTCCTCCTGACTGTTTGGTATCTTTGTCTTGGCTAAAGAGATTAGCCGCTCCTGTGAATGTGAGACTATCTGTCTCTATTAGATTTTTTATGGTGTCTAATCTTAGTTTAGCCGCCTGATTATCTAATTCCAATATCTCTACAGTATTGAGGATATGACATACAGAATAATACTTACCAGATTTTTCTTCTAACCTGGCTATGTGCCATCCAAAGTCAGTTTTAAAAGGCTCTGTGATTTGTGTAGGCTCTAAATTGAGTACGGCTTCTTCAAATTCTGGTACCATAGTTCCTCTTTCTACTTTTCTGTAGCATCCTTGATTTTGGCTATTGGCAGAGCCTGGGTCTTCTGAATAGAGTGTGGCATAAATACCGAACTTATAAGGACTTTTCTCAAGCTCTTCTTTATATCCTTCTAGCTGCTCTATGATTAGTTTTTCTTGGGATTTTTGAACCTGAGGTTTTATGACTATCTGAGAATACTGAACTTCTGATTCTATCAGCGGAAGGGAGTCCTTAGGAATAGCGTTAAAGAACTGCTCCACTTCTTTAGGAGTTATGCGGACATTCTGTGTAATCTGTGCTTGCATTTTTTGAGTGAGAATCAAATCACGTATGTCTGCTCTATAGTCTTCTTTTAGCTGTGAAGCAGTTTTACCATAAAATTTTTCAAATTCAGCTTCACTTGGAAACTGGCTTACATAATAATCTACCCTTCTTTCTAGCTGGCTTTCTAGTTCATCATCAGTAACTTCTAAGCTATCTAATTTAGCCTGATTTATGAGGAGTTTTTGATAGAGGAGTTCCTCTACTAGAGCGCACTCAGATTCATCATCTACTTTTAGCCCTTCCAGCTTTAGTTCCTTTAACCGAGCGTCTAAGTCTGACTTAAGAACGATTTCATCTCCAACTACTGCTATGACTTCATCTATGATTTTACTATCGTCTATCTGCCCGAATGATACAGCAGAAATCAATGCGAAGAGTATAAATGAGAAAGTTCTTTT
>CAZTVP010000241.1:0-4787 GCA_964616995.1 uncultured Comamonadaceae bacterium | reverse complement strand
AATGAAACTACCTGTTATCTTACTTTCCTTTTTTCTTACGAGTTCAATATTTATCAATGCTCAATTTGAGGATATTGAGGATCATTACTTTTCATTTGGTGTCGGATACGCCATTATAAATGCTGATGTACTGTATGATGCTTACTTACAGAGAAATGATTTTAAAGCATCTACAACAGGTCCTTTTCATTTTCAATATGAGGCTATTTTTGAAGAAAAAATTGGATTCGGTATAGAACTGGCTTACAGTAAAACTGAAGCATCTTGGGTGGATATAGCTACTGATGAAATAGATTTTTCTTACGATATCTCCCGAAGAAAACTATCTGGTGTGGCTAGAGTAAACTATCACTTAGGTTTAGGTAAAACGGTAGATCCTTATGGTTCTTTTGGACTTGGCTATAAACTTATACATTGGGACATAGATACCACTGATCCATATTTCGGAGATGCGGATTTTATTGACTTAAATAATTTTGCACTGCTCATGAGACTAGGGTTTAGGTTTATGTTTACTGAAAACATAGGAGCATTCATAGAAGGAGGCGCAGGGCATGGAATAGTAGTAGGTGGACTAACTATTAAGATTTAAAACTTATAGATTTTTTTGCTGTGCGTGGAAAGGAGCGGTTAACTTGAATATTCGCTTAACTCGAGCCATCTCATCTCTTTTTCATCTAATTCATCTGAGATCAATCCCATTTCCTCTGAGATTTTCATTAATTCTTCATGGTCTGAAATTCCAGAGTTTAATTTTTCGTTGAGCTCCTTTTTTCTAGCCTCTAAAACTGGTATTTCCTTATTGAGATTATCTAGTTCGAACTTCTCTTTAAAAGAAAGTCTGGTCTTAGCTTTTTCTTCTTTTGGTTTAGTTGGTTTGTTTTCTGAAGCCTCTTTTCGTAATGCGGATCTTTCTAGCTTTTCATCTTTTAATGCTTTCTCTCTCCACTCCGTGTAGTTCCCAATTATGTCCTTAACTCCACCTCCCGGCTGCAGCACTAACGTATGGTCAGTTAATTTGTCTAGTAAATATCTATCATGACTCACTACTAGTAATACTCCTGGGAATTGCATCAGATATTCTTCAAGTATTCCTAGGGTAAAAATATCGAGATCATTGGTAGGTTCGTCTAATATTAGGAAGTTCGGATTAGCCATTAAGACTCTCAGAAGATGAAGCCTTTTTCGTTCACCACCGCTTAGTTTGTAAACGAAATTCCTTTGCACCGCACGTGGGAAAAGAAAACGTTCTAAAAGCTGTTCAGCGGTTATGGTTTTTCCTTTAGTCAATGGAATATAATCGGCTACTTCTCTGACCACATCTATGACACGCATTTCCTCGTTGAACTGAAGTCCCTTCTGAGAGTAATAGCCGAACTGAACTGTATCTCCTATAACCACTTTTCCAGCGTCAGGCTGGTCTTTTCCTGTAATTAAATTTAGTAACGTGCTTTTTCCAGAACCATTCTTACCGGCTAAACCGAGTCTTTCTTTATGTTTAAAGACATAGCTGAATTGGCTGATTAACTGAAGGTCTTCATAGCCTTTTGAAACTTTATGCAGCTCTACTATTTTCCCTCCTAAACGACTCATATTAATCTCTAGCTTCAGTTTGTCATCGTCTAGATTTTTAAGCGCTTGTTTTTTGAGGTCTTTAAACTGCTCTTGGCGGTATTTACTTTTAGAAGTTCTGGCCTTAGGCGTGCTTCTAACCCAAGTCAGTTCACGCTTGTAAAGGTTTTGAGCCTTTTCTTTTACCGTTTGTTCTAAGGCTTCTCTTTCTGCTTTTTTCTCTAGGTAGTAGCTGAAATTACCTTTATATCTGTAGAGAGTTTGATTCTCTAGTTCTAGAATCTCATCACAGATCACCTCTAAAAAGTACCTGTCATGCGTTACCATGAGAATGGTTAAAGAAGTATTCTGCAGCCACTTCTCTAACCACTCAATCATTTCTAAATCTAGGTGGTTAGTAGGTTCATCAAGAATAATAAAGTCAGGCTGCTCCACTAATATTTTAGCCAGCGCTATTCTTCTTTTTTGTCCTCCGCTAAGCTCATTTACTGGTTGGTTTAGCTTGGTAATGCTCATTCTTCCAAGCACTTCTTTTATTTGAGCATCATAATCCCAAGCCTGTGAATGATCCATAAGATCAGTAGCGCGTTGCAATAGAGTTTCGTCTCCAGAATGTAATGCTTCTTCATAAGCCGTTATGGCTTGTGTCATGGTATTATCTGCAGCTAAAAGGTTCTCTATTACAGTTAAGTTTTCATTTAATCCATGGGCTTGATTGAGGTAACCTGTTTTAATGGATTTATTAAAAATAACTTCCCCGCTGTCTGGAGAATCCAGGTCAAATAGAATGTTCAGTAGAGTAGATTTACCAGCTCCATTTTTGGCTACTATAGCTATTTTTTGACCTTGTTCTATGCCGAAAGTGAGGTTCTCAAAGATGAGCCTATCTCCGAATGACTTGGTTAGATTTTCTACTGAGAGTACGTTCATAATGAGCGGTGCAAAGCTAATCCAGAACGCTTCCCCCGACACGGTATCCTTTGAATATTTATCAAATATGTTCGCCATGAATCTTTAACTTTGAACACATGGAAGAGATACTTTTTGAAATCAAAAATTCAGTAGGGGTAGTCACCCTTAACAGACCGGATAAATTCAACAGCTTCAATAAACCTATGGCACTTCGTTTTCAAAAGGTGTTAGACGAATGTGACGCTGACAAAAATGTAAGAGCGGTTTACATAATTGGAAATGGAAAAGCGTTCTGTGCTGGTCAAGATCTTCAGGAAATTACTGACCCAGAAGGTCCAGAGCTCTCTGAAATCGTAAGCAAACACTATAATCCAATAATTGAGCGCATAAGAACTATAGATAAACCAGTGGTAATGGCTGTTAATGGTGTAGCGGCAGGAGCTGGTGCTAATATAGCTTTAGCAGGAGATGTATGTGTAGCTAGAGAATCAGCCTCATTTATTCAGGCTTTCAGTAAAATAGGTTTGATTCCTGATAGTGCTGGAACCTTCTTTCTTCCGAGATTAATTGGTTTCCAAAAAGCCAGTGCGCTTATGATGCTAGGAGATAAGGTGTCTGCAGCTGATGCAGAAAAATTAGGAATGATTTATAAAGTGTTTTCAGATGATTCTTTCGAAGAAGAGTCTATGAAACTAGCTGTAAAGCTGGCTAGTATGCCTACCAAAGGATTAGCTTACACAAAATATGCACTGAACCAGTCCATGAATAATGATCTTACTACACAGCTAGCCCTTGAAGATGAACTACAAACTGCAGCGGGCAAGACTCACGATTATGAAGAAGGTGTCCAAGCTTTTTTAGAGAAAAGGAAGCCAATTTTTAAGGGGGAATAAGCCTAAGAGGACATTGTGGATAAAGGATCAGAGAGTGATTAATATTTTCAATATTTTAACCGACATTTAGTAAAAATATATATCCATGAAAACACTTTTACTTTCTTTTATTTTTTTAGTCATTTCCATTACTTCTGGTTTGACACAAGTATTTTATGCAGTAGGACCACAAGGTGGTGACCTTTATCAAATAGACCGATCTACAGGAACCATTATTAACACCGCGTCTATTACCTCTGAACAAGGACAGATTCAAGGATTTGTGGCTATGGCTAGAGAGAATTCCTCAGGAAGTTTGTGGGCCGTAGCTAGAATTTCAGGAAATAGGCACATTGGTCTTCTAGATTTAAATGAGTCTACATTTTCAGCTTTAGCACTATTGAACGATAAAATCTCTGGAATAGCCTTTGACGAATCAGGCGTGTGCTATGGAATTACCGGAGATGGCGCTACTAACCCTTCTGTATTATACTCTATTAACGTAGCTACAGGAGAGTTAACCGAGATATTAAATGTGAGCTCTATAGGTTCAGATGGAGAGGCTATAGCGTATAATGAACTTGATGGCCTTATTTACAGGTATGCAGGCGGACAGATCCTACAGACTATAGAACCATTTACTTTAGAAACGGTAGAGTTCACAATAGCCACCCCATTAGCTAACTACGGACATGCTATGTATTATGATGATATAGATGACGCTCTTGTCCTGGCGGCTGGTCCACAGGTTTTTTCTCTGAGCTTAGATGGAATGGCATCAAATGCTGTAAATGCCGTAGTAGGAGATGATGATGGAATTAAGGGCATAGTCAGAAATTTAGATGTAACTTTAGTTCAGGAAAGTTCTAAACCAAAGGTGATGAATGTGTATCCTAATCCTTCAAATGGTATTTTCAATTTAACAAATACGACTGATTTGAATGAAATTAGCGTTTTAGATTTATCAGGAAGAATTGTCTACTCATCTACTGAAATAGAACCTATTATAGAGCTTGATGTGCCTGCAGGTATATATAATTTAAGAGCTTTTAGCCAAACAGGAACCATTGAAAATATTAGAATAATCCTAGAATAAGGAGAACTTTTTATTCATAAAAAGCCAGCTCTTAAAGCTGGCTTTTTTTTTATCTAATATCTTTCTTCTTAAACAATACAAATAGGAGAGAAGTATAAACTGATATGTGAGCTATAGTAGCCAGTACATTTTTCCAGCCTACTTGGGTTTGGACTTCCATTAGTGCGTATTTAGGAAATGGTGTAGGGATTACATTGGCCATTCCTCTTAGTGGGAGAAATGATGTGTAGTTGGGCATTTTCCATTCCCAGCTAATCCATCCATAAGCAAATGCTTCTAGGGCAAAGAAGTAAAAGAGCAGCAGTAAAATCGTTATGCCTGATTTCTTAATCAGC
>CAZTVP010000240.1:0-4791 GCA_964616995.1 uncultured Comamonadaceae bacterium | reverse complement strand
GAAGGCCTTTTTTTATTTCCATTGTTTTTACTAATACATTTTCAACGGGCGAGAAGTTTATGCTGAGCGAAGTGTAACGGAGTCGAAGTAAGCCCATGTGGGTGCACTGAGAAAGGTCTTCAAATTGAAGGCCTTTATTTTCTATTATTTTTACTAAAACAGCTTCATAGGGTCGAAGTGCTCAATAAGAAACCAAACCTTTACCTACTTTTAAATTAATAGCTTTCAACTTGGCATGGTTAATCTTCTTGACTTGACGTCTAGAGTTTAAAGAAGACCATTTCATTCCTTAATCATAGAATTAAAAAACCCCACCTTAAAAAAGGCAGGGCTTCATACTCAACCAACTATGAAAAAATTTCGGTTACTCTCCTTGGCCTAGAGAGAAACCTCTTTTACCTCCGAATTCATATAAATTTTCAGTCTTGATTACATCAAATCCAGCTGCGTGGCATTTAGCCAGTAAGTCTATCACAGACTCATAAGTTACTGGCTGGTAATTCTTATCACCATCGTAATTCACGAATCTACACCTCCAGTGGTCTGTACAGTAGGTTTCCGGTAATCCGTTAGGATACACTTTCACCCCTCTGTTCGTAATCATTTTTAGTCTAATGTTCACTCCGTTTATAGCAGATAGTTTATCTCCTATATCGTTACTATCAATTCCTTGCCAGTCTATGAATACATCCACACCCACTAACTGCTTAGGCTGTGCTTTCCTTTCATATTTAGGAATATCTATGGTTCCTTTACCTTGACTGAGCGTACTAGCAGGTAACTTAGAAGGAGATTTTCCTAGTCTAGCTATAACCTCATCAGCAAACTCCTGAGTATTTACAAGTTTAGTGCTTACACCTTCTTTATAAATGTCTCCGGTGTGGTAACCATCTTCTATGGCAGTTAACCACGCATTTTTCACCTTATCAGCTATATCTGCTTGCCCCACATAAGCTAGCATCATAATAGCTCCATTCAGTAAACCTGAAGGGTTAGCTATTCCTTTTCCACTGATGTCTGGTGCTGAACCATGAATAGCTTCAAACATGGCTATGTCTGAGCCAACGTTAGCAGAACCGCACATACCTACAGAACCTGCTATTTCAGCTACTACATCTGAAATGATGTCTCCATACAGATTAGTGGTTACTATTACATCATAATCTTCTGGTCTAGCAGCTACTCTGGCTGTAGCTATATCTATAATTTGTGTATCGGACTGAATGTCTGGATATTCTTTAGCTATCTCATCGAACACTTGGTGGAAAAGACCATCAGTTAATTTCATGATGTTGTCCTTAACCATACAAGTTACCTTCTTTCTATTGTAAGCCTTGGCATATTCAAATGCATAACGAACTATTTTCTCACATCCAGGACGAGTTATGAGTTTAAGACATTGAACCACGTCTTGGGTTTGCTGGTGTTCTATTCCAGCATATAAATCCTCTTCATTCTCTCTCACCACTACTATATCCATGTTAGGGAAGTTAGTTTCCACATACGGATGAAGTGCACTTACTGGACGTACGTTAGAGAATAATCCTAGAGATTTTCTCAGTGTTACGTTCAGACTTTTATATCCCTTACCCTGAGGCGTAGTGATAGGTGCCTTGAGTATTATTCTATTTTTCTTTATGACATCCCAAGCTTCTGGTGCTATTCCTGCGGTGTTTCCAGACAGGTACACTTTCTCGCCTAGTTCTATGTATTCTGGTTCTATTCGGGCTCCTGCTGCATCTAAGATTTTCAGCGTAGCCTTCATGATTTCCGGCCCTATACCATCTCCCATGGCTACGGCTACTTTTACAGCTGTATCTTTATTCTCCATAGCTGCTGAGGTTTTTAATTCTTCGGTTTTCATGTTTTTCAATTTGCGGTGCAAAGATGTGAAATAATCCCATTAATCTTTATTTATGTTTAATATGATTAGCATTTAAACTAATTATGATTAGTCTGTAAAATACTCATCCTACGTCAATCTCCGACATAAGAAGTCACAAAACAATCATCCCAACGGAAACATTTAACATTCATTTTCGTTTCCATTGTATCTAATGTTTACTTTTGCACCGTGGAAGAAAAAGAGAAAGAAATAATAGCTGGCGCTACTGAAGTATTTATGAGACTCGGAATAAAGAGTGTCAATATGGATGACATATCCAGACAGCTAGGTATCTCTAAAAAGACCCTCTACAAATATGTTTCAGATAAGAACGACTTAGTTAAAAAGTCAGTTCAAGTCATCATAGCAGTAGAGGATGAAGCTATAGACCAAATACAGTCTAAAGGCCTAAACGCCATAGATGAGAACATGGAAATCATGAAACATGTGATGGGAATGTTAAATAATATGCATCCATCTATCATCTTTGATATGGAAAAGTACCATCCTGAGGTATTGCGCTACATGATGGATAACAGACATACCAATGTGTATGACTGTATCATGTCCAATCTGAAGAAAGGAATAAAAGAAGGGCTCTACAGAAAAAATCTAAATGCTGATGTTATAGCCAAGTTCTACATCAATAGCATGGACGTAATTCTAGATAAAACTGAAGTACACATAGAAGGCATCAGTTACTCAGAAAAGTTCAAAGAATATTTCCGCTACCACATTCGAGGAATAGCCAGTGAAAAAGGCATCCAATACTTAAAAGAAAACTACAGTAAATCATAAAAACCTACTAACCAGAAAAACAACTTTACCGTGAAAAATTTAAAATTGATTCTAGGGCTAATTCTACTGCTGACAACTGTGCAAGCAGTAACCGCCCAAGAACAACTCACGCTCAAACAAGCTCAAGATTATGCCATCCAGAATTCGTATGAAATAAAAACGGCTCTTCTAGATTTAGAGTTAGCTGAAGAAAAAATCAAAGAAACAACAGCCATCGGACTACCTCAAATAAATGGTGAAGTGGCTTTTCAGAATTTTATTGAGATTCCAACAGTAATTATTCCTGATTTCACAGCACCTCCTAATTCCGGAGCTACTACTTCTGCCCAATTTGGTACTAATTACGTCCTCAATGGAACCTTAACTGCCTCTCAACTCATTTTTGATGGTTCTTATTTGATAGGGCTTCAAGCTACCAAAGCATACAAAAGCCTTTCCGAAGTGGCAGTAGAAAAATCAGAACAAGACATAAAGCAGATTATCACTGATTCTTACTCTCTTTGTCTATCAGCTTCGGAAAGTTTGAGAATACAAGAAGAATCACTGGCAGTATTAGAGAAAAACCTGAAAGAAACTAAGGCTCTTTACGAAAATGGTTTCGTGGAAGAACAAGACGTGGAACAGTTAGAGTTATCTGTAAAAAACCTATCTAATGAAATTAAAAATGCAGAATTTCAAGAATTATACACACTAAGTCTTCTGAAATTTCGATTAGGCTTAGCCCAAAGTACTGAAATTGAGTTAACAAGTACTATAGAAGAATTAGTGAGCAATTCTGTTTCCTCAGGCCTTTTAGACGCTGACTTTAAATTAGAAAACAACTTAGATTATCAGTTAGCTTTAACTAATCAGAACCTAATGGACTTAGATGTAAGGAATAAAAAATCAGCATTTCTTCCATCTTTAGCAGGATACTTCCAATATCAACAAGCGGCACAGAGAAATGAACTGAAGTTGTTTTCAGGAGATGAACCTTGGTTTCCAACTTCAGTTTGGGGTTTAAATCTGAATGTTCCGATATTCTCTAGCGGTCAAAGAAGAAGTAGAGTTCAGCAAGCACGTATTGAACTTGAACGAGCTGAAAATAGAGTAGCTCAGGCTAAAGAAGGTGCTCAACTAGAAATTACTACAGCCAGAAACAACATGATTTATGCTATAGATAATTACCAAACAAGCATTGAAACTAGAGAACTTTCTAAGCGAATCTACGATAAAACCCAAATCAAGTACAACGAAGGAATCAGTTCAAGTTCCGAGTTAATTCAAGTAAAAAATCAATATCTAGAAACTCAAGGCAAATACGTGGAAGCAGTGGTAAATCTTCTGCTGAGTTCAAACGCTCTAAACAAAGCCTTAAATAATTACTAAGCCTCAACATCTAATCATAAAATGAAAAATTTAATTCTCCTTTCAGTAAGCCTGGTCATGTTCATCATAGCTTGCCAACCAGAAAAAGTAGAAACTCCGCTCTCTAAGTTGGTAGAAAAAAGAGACAGCATTCAAGCTGTAATAAATAATGCTGCCATAGCACTTAAAGATGTAGAAGCGTTAATAGCTGAGAAAGACACCATTAAGAAACCACCTTTGGTAGCTTCAGCTTCTGTAGAACGCTCAGAGTTCAATCATTACTTTAAAGTTCAAGGAAATGTAGAGTCTGACAAGTACGCTCAGCTTTTTCCTGAAACAAATGGGTTGATAAAAGCCATTCATGTTTCGGAAGGTCAAAACGTACGAGCAGGTCAAAAGCTAGTGACACTAGATGATGGCTTCATAAATAATAGCATAGCAGAAATAGAAACAAAACTAAAATTAGCTACTGAGGTTTTCGAAAGAAGAGAGAGACTGTGGAATCAGAATATCGGTTCTGAAATTGAATTTCTAGAAGCTAAAACAAATAAAGAATCACTTGAAAAATCTATAGGCACTCTAAGAAAACAACAGTCAATGGCAATTCTAAAAGCACCATTTAATGGAGTGATTGATGATGTGAAAGTAAAAGTAGGTGAAATGGGAGGACCACAATCTCCTGCAATCAGTATTGTTAATCTAGAAAAGCTCCACACTAAAGCTGATGTAAGTGAAAAATACCTGGCTAAAGTAAAGCCTAA
>CAZTVP010000239.1:0-4826 GCA_964616995.1 uncultured Comamonadaceae bacterium | reverse complement strand
ATTTAACTCGTCTTGTAACTGTCTAGCTAGAACCTGTTCTTTTTCTCTAGCACGTTTCTTAAAGTCTTCGAATTCTCCCTCTAGTAGGTTAAAATTACTTCGGGCTTCTTTAGCTATGGCTGTTTTAGATTTTAAACGTAAAAATGAAATAGCCACCAAGAAGACTAGGAAAGAAACCAAAGCCCAAAAGATAGTCTTAAATGAACTCTTACTCATACTCATTCCCAGTATGCTAAAGCTTTCTTTTTCATTATTCAAGGTTCCGATATTTCCGTTAAGGGTTTCTATCTGAGCCGTTAAGTTGCTCACTGTAGCATTTTCTTTAGCTAGGCTAGTTTCCAATGAACTTATCTTTTCGTATGCGCTATTTAATGAATCCAATACATTATCTCTGAATTTATTAAGCTTAAATGCCTTAACTACTCGGTGGTCTTGATAACGATTAGAAGATTCCCACATATAGTCATACTGACTGGAAATAGTTCCACCATCTAAGCTGCCAGTTTCATCCTGCGCTTGGAGATTAAGTGAAGTAATAAATAAAAGTACAGCGGTTAGTATGAACGTATTGCGAGAAATCATGAAAACTATTTTAGAACACATGAAGTTAAACCTAGTAGGACAACACACTCTTTCCATCTTCAAACTTTCTCAAAAAGCAGATGTTTATTAGATAGACTCAGGTCTAATGGTTTTCCATTTTATGGATTTCTACTTCCGTGATAAGGACAAAATTGGATTAGTATTGAAGTTAAATAATTGAAATTCAATTTATTGAAGGTTTTGGTAAGCGAATTGGAATAAAGGTTGGCATGAAAAAAATATTTGTCATAACGCCTAAAGCTAAACTTGCCGAACTGTTCAAAGAAAAATTGGAAAGACTACATAAAAATGAAGTCATAGTAGAACTACTAAAGCAGATTCCCAGAGTAAATAGAGAGGATGAAGTGAGTTTCATCATCCTAGATGAGAAAGTAGCGGTAAGAGGAATAAAGAAAGAACTCAAAGTTCTTCTGAAACTTAAAGAATCTTTTGAAGATGTTAGAATTATCGTTTTCGGGAATGATGATTTAGACCTTAGAATGCAGACTAAGATAGATGGAGCAGATGATTATATATCGTTGCAAATGTTGACTTCTCCAATGTTTGACACTTATTTATCCAAGATTATTTTCCAGAATTAAGTTCAAAATCCAATCTTACAGGTTGATGGTCACTGAATTCGAACTTAGTGTCTATTGTACGAACTGACTTCATCTTTAAGTTAGGAGAGAGTAGGAAATAGTCAATAACGGACGTATAGCTGGTTTCTGAATCATAAACTTGATCTAGCTTTCGATTAGTTGGGGTGCTAACATCAGCAGCCCACTTCCAACCTGGATTTAAAAAATCAGGGGAAAACTTAAACTCTCGGTAGTGTTCTTCTTTTCCTTTAGTCTCATAATCAGGTGGACACTGATTCCAGTCTCCTGCTACTACTACATAATGACCTTGGTCATACAAATCATAAACGTACGGCATGAGTTTATCTAGCTCTGCTTTTTTAAGTGCGCCAGTGCTGTCATAAGCAGAATTGTGAGTGTTCACTATCACTAAATCTTTTCCCACTGAAAGTGGGATATGAACTTTAGTAAAACACCTAGAAAGCATGAATAAACCATTCGGAAAACTCTGCTCACTGGCATAGCTTTCTCTCATGGGATAAGTAGATGGCAACTGGGAATATGTAGCCAGCCCAGAGGTGATTTTTCCCAGTGGTTTGAAAAAGGGAAGTGGTACATAATTCACATCATAGTTCTTCCCGAAAACCCCTTCATAGGAAGGCATTTCATCCAAAATACGCTGAAACTGATTTGTGTAATGGCTGCGTTTAGAACAGGTATCTACTTCTTGAAGACAAATGAAATCAGTTTTCTCTTCCTTTAATATGGATAGAAGGCCACTCACATTCTTCTCTACTATTTCTTCAGACATTCGGACTTGTTCTCCACCATCATAAAAGAAATCACTCTCTTTACCGAGCCCTCCATAACCAATATTCCATACCAAAATGGAAAACGAAGTATCCTGAACCATAAAAGGAGGTCTAGGATTAGACCTATCTAGATGAGTGGTTTCTATAGGCTTGAATTTAGTAGCCGATGCATATATGAAAACACCTAACACATAAATGATAGGAATACATATCAGCAGTAGGATAGAAGTTTTAACCATTCTGAAATTTAACTAATTACCCGTAAAGAACGTGGAATTACCTTAATAGAGGCTTCTCCATTAAAATTAAATGGGTCTCCATCTAAGTGAGCCAGCTTACTATTGGTCTTTATAGTTAGGCTGTTTCTGACTTTTAAAACTTCCGTGTAATTGGATTCACTCAGGTTTCCTAGGAATAATTTGATTCCAAAATCTGCCAAAAAGTGTGGCTGAATTTCTTTAATCATGACTACTTCTAAACAGCCATCAGAAAGAGATGAATTAGGCGAAATTTTAGCTCCATAACCAAATTGTTCAGCATTGGCCACAGTAAGCATAAAAAGCTCTGAATCTATGGAGTCATTTTCTGTTTGAAGCTGAATTGTAGGCTTATTGAAATTGATGTACTGTCTTAAACAAGCCTGAATGTAAGTCTTAATTCCTCTGGAAGGTAATTCGTCAAAATCCTTGGCTACGCTAGCATCGAACCCTAGTCCTGCGGTGCAAAAAAATGGTACATCATTAAAAGTACATGTGTCTATGGATGAGATGTTTCCATTCTTGATTTGGTTTAAGGCTTTGTCTAACCTCAAAGAAATTCCAAGACTACGCGCTAGTCCATTTCCTGAACCTACGGGAATTATTCCTAAGGCCACATTATCCTGATGAATAAGCTCCCTGGCTACTTCGTTAACCGTGCCATCTCCACCTGCTACTATGATAAGGTCTGACTCAGAGCGCCATTGCACCGCTAATTCACTGGCATGATTAGGATACGCAGTAAAATGAATGTGAGATGTAACTTCAGGCCCGAAGTGTTCTTGAAGTCTCTGAACTAAAGATTCCTTACTGGTGGTGCCACTAGTAGCGTTAATGATGAATGTCATTTTCTTTTTATTCAAAAGACTTTACTTTGGTAGCTAAAATAAACGGAAAATACAGCAAGTATATGTCATTAGAAGAATCCAGAATAGATTATACCAAGAACACGTTAGAAGATACGGTGAAGGAAGAAAATCCTATCAGCTTGTTTCGGTCTTGGTTAAAGCAAGCTGAAGAGAAGGTAGAGCTAGATTTTAATGCCATGACGCTCTGCACCTTGGGAGAAGATGAAACTCCTTGTTCTAGAATCGTTTTGCTAAGAGATTTAACGGAGGAAGGATTTGTGTTTTATACGAATTATAACAGCGACAAAGGCCAAGAAATATCCGCTCATCCAAGAGTGAGTTTAAATTTCTTTTGGAGGGAACTAGAAAAGCAGGTTCGAGTGAGAGGAATAGTGGAGAAAGTAGCTCCAGAGGTGAGTGATGCATACTTTGCCTCACGGCCTAGGTCAAGTAGGATAGGAGCTTGGGTATCAGATCAGAGTTCAGAAATCCAAAATCGAGAAGAGCTAGAGAAGAACAAAGCTCATTATACAGCCAAGTTTGAGGGAGAAGAAGTTCCCAGACCAGCGCACTGGGGAGGATATGTGGTCAAGCCGCTGAGCATAGAGTTTTGGCAAGGGAGACCCGGAAGACTGCACGATAGAATCAAGTTTGAGAGAAAAGAAGTAGGAGAGCAGTGGTTAGCTGTTAGGCTTTCTCCTTGATGAATTAATGGTTTAATTGCAATATGAGATTAAGTTTGAGAATATTAGTTTCTTGTGTCATAATAGTCATATTGATTTATTGGGTAAGTTCAATGTGGTCTTTTGCAAAAGGTGTTCAGCAAGACATTCAGAAAAATCAAATTTCCAACGACTGTACTCAGCTCATATTGAATGTTAAAGATTTACCTGAATCTCAAAATAGTATTTTACGAATTGTTCTAAGTGAAAGTAATTTAGGTAGTCTCGTTCTCGACAGTATTAATGGAAAAAATTTACATGCTGAAGTGAAGAATGCATTCCCTTCTTCTACAATAAAAAAGGAAATATGGCAGGAAGAAGGTCAATTCTTTACTGTTTATCGCATAGGTGCTGAAGAAAATGAACCGTTCCAAATTATGATGAATCCTTTGGATTCACTTGAAGTACAGAGCGTTCACATCAAGGACTTCTTGGTGGAAGACCAATTTGGATTGAAAAGAGGACAAACTATTGATAGTATTTTCCTTAAAAGACCTCAAGTTAGATTCCACAGCGACTTGCATTTTAGAATTTACGCTTCTGTTGAAAATTCCAAAGTTGAATACATACTAACCGGAGCTTTAAAAGCTCTTAATGATTCTTTAATTATTTATCCCGATTATTCAGTGGAGGACTGGCAGGTAGAGGATATGAAGATAGAGGCTTTAATATGGCGTAAATAGCTACTTCGTACTTCTTAAGCTAGATTCTTTCCCAAATCAGATTTATAATAATCATCTATAATTCTAGCACTACTCTTAATGGAGTTCTTTAGCCACTCTAGGGTAATTTCTTGTTTTTCTTTTTCGGATAGCGCCCAGTTTTCAGTGGTGTTTCTGAGTCGAGTGCTTAGATTTTGAGCTGTAATGGCTGCAGCTACTGAGATATTCAGACTTTCTGTAAAACCCATCATAGGAATCTTGTAGAAATAGTCTGCGTGACTTCTTACCTCATTTGTAATTCCCTCTTTTTCTGTTCCGAAAACTACGGCCACTGGTTTATCTAGCGGAAGTGTTTCACTGGT
>CAZTVP010000238.1:0-4855 GCA_964616995.1 uncultured Comamonadaceae bacterium | reverse complement strand
GATACATCTAACACCATCACAGAAATTAAAACCATTAAAGAATACTTCAAAGCTGGCCCTATTCCAGCTAGAAATTTTCTAAACATCTATCAGAGTGTGACAGCCCACTTATCTACGTATCAACTTATCAACTCAAATGGTCAAGTACTGGAGGAATTCCCAAGCGCATCCAAAGGAACTACGCTCATGCTAGACGTTAGTAAATATCCTGTTGGTAGTTATCAGTTGGTTATTAAAACTAATCAGAGGATATTACAATCAGCGCGAATAATAATAGAATGAAAGAATGTGACATTTGATTTTAGATCGTGTTTGCTCGAAACTATGAAACGTTAAGCGGATGAACTGTTTGAGCTCAGCTGTCAGATTTTTCTTTGAAAAATCTGTAAACAGCGTTTGCGAGTTTTTTATCCGCAGAGAAATAGTTTTGCAAAGCAAACTAGAGATGAAATCACAAGTCTTGACTTTTTGGTTCGTTTTGTGTCAAGACAAAATGAACATACGCTAACATAAACACCACTACCTCAGACATGTCCATCACCGATAATGAGTTAAAGAACACTAGTTCAATCAAGTTTTTCACTTTTAGAGTAAATTTTTAGGAGTCATTTACCCCACAAAAAATAAAACATCCGTTATAGAGTTTCTTCTATCTTCGTGGTTCTAAAAGAAAAACTGAATGTCAGCATTTGATGTAATAGTAATAGGCTCAGGGCCAGGCGGATATGTGGCTGCCATACGTTGTGCGCAGCTCGGAATGAAAACCGCCATAGTAGAGAAATATGACACCCTAGGAGGAACTTGCTTAAACGTAGGTTGTATCCCATCTAAGGCACTGCTGGATAGTAGTGAGCATTACCATAATGCCACTACTACTTTTAGTGAGCATGGAATTAAAACAGGTAAAGTCTCTGTAGATATCAAGCAGATGATTAAGAGGAAGGCAGAAGTAGTGGCACAAACCACAGGCGGAATAGACTTCCTCATGAAGAAAAACAAAATAGAAGTGCTCAGAGGGCATGCTTCATTCACTTCAGAAACGGAGATAAGTGTAAAGCCACAGAAAGGAAAAGCCAGCACTCATACTGCTAAGAATTTTATCATAGCTACAGGTTCTAAGCCTTCATCTTTACCGTTTATTACCATAGATAAGAAACGAGTGATTACAAGTACAGAAGCATTAGAGCTTCAGGAAATTCCTAAACACATGATAGTGATAGGAGGAGGAGTAATCGGATTAGAGTTGGGAAGCGTATATGCCAGAATAGGAAGTGAAGTTACCGTGGTAGAGTATATGGATTCCATTATTCCTACTATGGATAAAACCTGTGGTAAGGAACTCATGAGGTCTATGAAAAAACTCGGAGTGAAGTTCATGCTGAGTCATAAGGTAAAAGAGGTGAAAGCCACTAAGACTACCGTAACAGTTAAAGCAGATGATAAGAAAGGTGTCGAGCAAGTTTTTAAGGGTGATTACTGTTTGGTGTCTGTAGGAAGAAAGCCATACACAGAAGGTTTAGGCTTAGAAAACACGAGTGTAAAATTAGATGAGAGAGGCAGAATAGAAGTGAATGAGAAGCTTCAGACGGGTTCATCTCACATCTACGCTATAGGTGATGTCATTAAGGGAGCCATGCTAGCGCACAAGGCTGAGGAAGAAGGAATATTCGTGGCGGAAGTGATGGCAGGTCAGCAACCTCACATAGATTATAACTTAATTCCTGGAGTAGTTTACACATGGCCAGAAGTAGCGGCTGTGGGTCAGACAGAGGAGCAGTTAAAAGAAGCTGGTATTCCTTACAATTCTGGAAGTTTCCCGTTTAAAGCTAGTGGAAGAGCTAGAGCCAGTATGGATACGGATGGTATGGTAAAAGTACTAGCCCATGCAGAAACAGATGAAATTTTAGGAGTGCACATGGTGGGCCCAAGAGCTGCCGATATGATAGCAGAGGCTGTAGTAGCCATGGAGTATAGAGCTACGGCAGAAGATATCAGTAGAATGAGTCATGCTCACCCTACTTTTACCGAGGCCATTAAGGAAGCGGCCTTAGCAGCTACGGGAGATAGAGCATTACATATCTAAAATGAATTCATAAAAAAAGCCCTGGTCGTTACCGGGGCTTTAAGTTGAGTTAATAATCTGTCGTAATACTCTGTGAATGTTTGGTTCTCTACTAGAGAATGACGAATATTCTCTGCGGTGCAATGTATATACCAGTTTCATATTATTTTTAACTCGCTGAAAAACAGCATGTAGATTTTAAATTTATTTCCGATTAATCCCATATCGAGAATCGTATTCCAAAATATGGAATGAAAACCAAGTTTGAAACCATAGTCTATTTGAACAGTAATTCACCAGAAGAATCCAATCTTTTGGCGCTAGGCGTTCATCTTAAAATGGAAGTAAAAAAGGGAGAGAACAAATTCGAGTCGCTACAGCGCTTTTTAGATAAGCATAAGTCTTGGGTGTTCGGTTATTTAGGCTATGACTTGAAGAATGAGGTGGAAGAGTTAAGCAGTCAAAATCATGATGGGCTGCAGTTTCCAGATATATGTTTCTTCGTTCCTGAAGTAGTCTATGAAATATTTCCAGACAAGTCTTTTGGTCTCATTCAACAGTACGGTTCTAGAGATTTTACGGGAATTAATCCGCTGGATTACCTTATACCGGAATCTGAGGTCAGTGAAAGTAACCTTAAGTTTCAGGCTAGAACTCCAAAGGCTGAATACCTCAGTGCGGTAAATGAATTACTTTCGCATATCCAACGAGGACATGTCTATGAGGCCAATTACTGCGTAGAATATTTTCAAGAAGAAGTGCGCTTAGCACCATTAGCTACGTATCTAGCTATAAATGAGTTAACCAAGGCGCCTTATTCCGCTTATTTTCAGCACGAAAATTTGCATGCGCTGTGTTGTAGCCCAGAGTTGTATTTGCACCGCTCAGAAAACACCATCAAGTCTAGCCCCATCAAGGGAACTATTAAGAGAGGAGAAAATTATGCCGCAGATGCAGCATTAAAAGTGCAGCTGTTAGAAGACAAAAAAGAGCGTTCTGAGAATGTAATGATAGTAGACTTGGTAAGAAATGACCTCTCCAGAATAGCCAATAAAGACACGGTAAAAGTCACTGAATTGTACGGTATTCATACGTTTAATACCCTTCATCACATGATAAGCACCATAGAGTGTGAGGTGAATGAGGACATTAAGAATTCAGACATTTTAAAAGCTACTTTCCCTATGGGTTCTATGACTGGTGCGCCCAAGGTGAGCGCCATGAAAATCATAGAAGAATTAGAACACACCAAGCGAGGATTGTATAGCGGAGCCATTGGCTATTTCACTCCAGATGGCGATTTTAATTTCAATGTGGTCATCCGCTCTTTACTTTATAACAGTTCTAACCGCTATCTTTCGGCCATGGCGGGCAGTGCTATAACTGCCAAGTCCATCCCAGAGAACGAATACAGAGAGTGCTTGCTAAAGATAGCGGCCCTCAAAAAAGCAATTTATGTCCAAGCTGATTAATGCCATAAAAGCCAATCGAAAAAACTACGACCTCTGGGCAGAGGAAGAAAGTGTTCTGGTGGCAGTAAGTGGAGGAGGAGATTCCATGGCGTTATTATCTGCGGTGCAATGCTTAGGTTACTCCTTCCAAGTGGCACACATGAACTACCAGCTCAGAGGAGAAGACTCTATGTTAGATGAAAAGTTGGTAACAGATTATTGTAAAGCTAACGGTATAAAATGGCATACAAAACGAGTTCACTTGGAAGGTAAGACAGGGATTCAGGAGGCTGCTAGACAGCTGAGATATGAATGGTTCAGCCAATTACTGGAAAGTGAAAATCTATCTGCTGTACTTACCGCACATCATGTGAGTGACCAAGCAGAAACCGTTTTGTTTAATTTGTGCAGAGGCACTGGAATAAGCGGTGTATCGGGAATGCAATTCAAGAACGCGAGCGTGGTTCGACCTATGTTGGATGTAAGTAAAGAAGCGATAGAAGAACACTTGAATGAGCATGAAGTCCCTTTTAAAACAGACGCATCAAACTTGGAAAACAAGTACAAAAGAAATTTTCTCCGAAACGAAGTCATTCCTGCTTTACAAAATGTGAATAACGCAGCTGTACAGCATCTGTCAAGCTTCAGTCATAAAGCTCAGGAGGTAAATGAACTGTTAAAAGATGCTGCTGATAAATATTGGGAATCCAATAATGAAAAGACCGAATCTGGATGGACGATGAACCTCCAAGCGTTAATGAATAAGAAGTATGCTCGTTCCTTGTTGTTTCAGATACTCGAGAGATTTGAGCCCAAAGAATCTATTCGGTCATCAGTGACGGAACTTCTAAATGCTCAAAGTGGGCGAGAAGTAAAGGGTACAACTTACTGTTTTTATCGAGATAGAAATCAGCTCATCATCGGTTCAGAAAAATCGTCTTTAGTAAGAGTGAAATTGAACAAAAAAGATGTCTTTGATTTAGGGAAAAACCACTTGGAAATTTCCATTTCTGAGTTCGAGATTTCTTCTGAGTTAGGAGCAAGGATTTTATACTTGCCCCAAGAGTATTTAGGAGAAGAATTAGAAGTGAGAAATTGGCAAGAAGGAGATAGGTTTCAACCCTTCGGAATAAAGGGTTCTCAAAAAGTATCTGATTTCTTAATTCAACGGAAAGTTCCTCTTCCAGACAAGGAAGACATTCTTGTTTTAACCTATAAAAATGAAATTTTATGGGTGTTAGGTTATAGGGCTGCAGAATCTACAAGATTTGATAGTAATAGTTATAAGCTGTTAAAATTGTTTATAAGCGTTTAAAAATGGATAACAAGAAAAAAGAATTCG
>CAZTVP010000237.1:0-4864 GCA_964616995.1 uncultured Comamonadaceae bacterium | reverse complement strand
AAGGTCTTTCTTTATGCACAGCATAAAAGTCTTGCGCCTGCTGAGTAGAAAGCTGAGTCCATTTCATAGCCTTAATGCTGAAACCAGCTTCTATGATTTTATCTATGATTTTTCCAGTGTGTCCAGCGCCTGTAGCGTCTGGCTTAATCATGGTAAATGTTCTATTTCCTGCCATGTCTTTTTGTTTTTTCGAATTTTTTCGGGTGCAAATGTAGTAATTACTTTACTCAGAACACTGTAGAAACTCAATCACAAAAAAATGGCTTCCTCGTTAGGAAGCCATTTCATAAACAAACTATAAAACCTCACAAAATGAAATTGTGTTGACTCTTATTTTAGCGTTAAGGGTCAGAGAGAACGTGCGGGCCGCATCACTCTCTCCCAATGATGCAGTTTAAAATAGCCACATACCCGTCACGTTCATTTCTTCTCTGTACCTCTAAAAACACTACCTGTAATCTGCTACACTTGGTTGAAGTTTCACATCTTACGGTTTTAAGACGGGAGCTTGTAAAGCAGGTCACATGGATTTTAAAAAAAACTTTACCTTTATATTTTAACCATTGATTATCAGTAAAATAAAAATGAACTTTTTTAGTGACCGACTAGAATTTAGAGAATGGGACGTGAATGATGCGGCATTTTTATTCGCGTTAAATGCAGATGAGGAAGTGATTCAGTTTACAGGTGACCCTCCTTTTAAAAGCGTAGCTCAAGCTGAGGAATTCATTCTAGCATATGAACATTATCAGGAGTTCGGATATGGCAGGTGGTTATGTCTATTAAAATCTACTGGTGAACCCATAGGCTGGTGTGGATTAAAAAACCAAATGGAATCTCATGGTTTTATAGACCTTGGTTATCGCTTCTTGAAATCTGAATGGGGAAATGGTTATGCCACTGAAGCTGCGCAAAAGTGCTTGGAAATAGGATTTACCCAACTAGCCATGAAAGAGATTACGGGAAGAACGGCAGTAGAAAATCATGCATCTGCACGAGTATTAGAAAAGATAGGAATGACTAAGCGAAAAACAGACCTGTGCCATGGTTTACCTGCTCATATTTATTCTATAACTACGCTGGAGTTTGAGAAAATTAGTACTGCTGAATAGCTTCATTATTTCATTTAACCAATTACCTTTGTAACCATGGATATTCAAGTAAAAGAAAGACTCTCTTCAGCTGAGTCTATGGCATTAGAGAACAAGTATGGAGCGCATAACTACCATCCACTACCTGTAGTATTAGACAGAGGTGAAGGTGTTTTCGTCTGGGACTCAGAAGGAAAAAAGTATTATGACTTTCTTTCGGCATATTCAGCGGTGAATCAAGGGCACTGTCATCCTAGAATAGTAGGTGCTATGACCGCTCAAGCAGAGAAGCTAACTCTAACGAGTAGAGCTTTCTACAACAGCGTTTTAGGTAAGTATGAAAAGTATGTGACGGAGTACTTCGGTTTTGATAAGGTGCTTCCTATGAACACAGGAGCTGAGGCGGTAGAAACCGCTATCAAAATCTGCAGAAAATGGGGTTATGAGAAAAAAGGAATTCCAGTAAATGAAGCTAAAATCATCGTTTGCGGAGAGAACTTCCACGGAAGAACCACTACCATTATCTCTTTCAGTTCTGACCCTGATGCCAAAGGAAATTTTGGGCCTTATACTCCAGGTTTTGTGAGTATTCCATATAACGACTTAGATGCACTTGAAAAAGCTATCGGTGATGGGACAAACATAGCTGGGTTTATGGTAGAACCAATTCAGGGAGAAGCTGGAGTGTACACACCTGCAGATGATTTTATTGAGAAGGCATACGCTCTTTGCACCGCTAAAAATGTGTTATTCATAGCTGATGAGGTTCAAACTGGAATAGCCAGAACAGGAAGTTTACTAGCGGTATGTGGAAACTGTACGTGTGAGCATTCATGTGAGCGACAAGCTACGTACACGAAGCCTGACATTCTAATCTTAGGAAAAGCCATTTCTGGAGGAGCTTATCCGGTATCAGCGGTACTAGCTGATGATGAGGTCATGAAAGTGATTCAGCCTGGACAGCATGGTTCTACCTTCGGGGGGAATCCTGTGGCAGGTGAAGTAGCCATGGCTGCATTAGAAGTGGTGAAAGACGAAAAATTAGCCCAAAATGCCAGAAGATTAGGAAAAATCTTCAGAGCAGAAATGGAAAAACTGATAGAGGAAACAGATATAGTTTCTAAAGTGAGAGGAAGAGGTTTACTGAACGCCATCATTATCAACGATACTCCTGAGAGCAAAACAGCTTGGAACATTTGTGTGGCGCTTAAGGACAATGGATTATTGGCCAAGCCTACTCATGGAAACATTATCCGTTTTGCACCGCCACTGGTAATGACTGAAGAACAGCTTATGGAGTGTGTGGCCATTATTAAAAAGACGATTCTAAATTTTTAAACCATTGGTTAGAACGAACATTATCTGGGGACTGTTTTTATTGACTTCAGGAATCATATTGGGCGCTATGGGCGCCCATTTTTTTTCATCGTTTTTAAGCGAGAAGAGAATGGCATCTATGGATACAGCCATAGATTACCAGATTTACATGGGAATAGCGCTTTTAGCTTTGGCTAGCTTAAAGGGTTTCTTTAAAGAGAAAACCTACGTGTGGGCAAGCCGTCTTATCATCATAGGTGCTGTGCTTTTTAGTTTTTCTATTTACGGATTGGTTTATTTAGGGCATAATGAGATTCAGGCAGGTAAATCTATTTTAGGCCCGCTAACTCCTTTAGGAGGAAGTGTAATGATAATAGGTTGGGCTTGGCTGCTGGTTCAATCGGTATGGCACCGCAGAGAAAAGTGAATGACTTAAAAACATACGAAAACACTGCTGAGAGCGGAAAAGCCGAATGGTTCAGAGTTTCTACTATGGAATCTATTTACGATGCTAGAAATGGAGAAACGGATGAGCCGCACAGGCATAACTACTATACCATTCTTATTACTTCTGAAAGTGAAGGAGAGCATGTGATAGATTTTAACTCGTTTAAGCTGGAAGACCAAACGGCTTTTTTCGTGTATCCAGGACAAGTGCATCAAGTGATTGAGCGCAAGCGTTCTACAGGATTTGTAATGACTTTTAATGAGCTTTTTCTAGAGAAAAACGCCATTTCTAAACAGCTAATTCAGGATTTATACTTGATAGAGTCTTATGACGAAAGTCCCGGTTTAAAACTGGAGGATGATGTTTTTAATAGAATACGTCTATACTGTTCGGAGATGCTTGACATAAAGACTTCTGCTCAACCATTTAAAGATGAGATGTGTGGAGCACTGCTCAAGCTTATTCTGATAGCTTGTAGAAGTTCATGCAGCCTAGCTCCTGCTTCTGATGACTCTAGTTCTTCTACTGGTTTACTTAGAAGGTTTAAAAACCTACTAGAATCTCATTTTACTAAGAGGCATGATGTGGCCTATTATGCCGAAGAACTTCATCTTACCACAGATAATCTGAATAGAAAGTTAAAAGACTTTACAGGTAAAACCACTAAGCAGCATATTCAAGCTAGGATTATTACAGCTGCTAAGCGAGAATTGAAATTCACTACTAAAAGTGCTAAGGAAATAGCTTATCTGCTGGGATTTTCAGAACAGCCTCATTTTAGTAGTTTCTTTAAGAAGTGTACAGGTATTTCTCCTACTGATTTTAGGGAGCAGTAAGCTCCACATTCCTGCTGACCGTTTTTTTGTAAGCCTCTACCGTTTTTTTCAAAGTGAATAACTGTATTTCATTCTGAAATTTGCAGATAAAATCAATAGTCATGAACAGAAAGCAATTTTTTAAGAACTCACTTCTGCTAGGAATAGCTGGAGCTATCGGAGGAGGTTTTAAGGCAGCCGCTTCTAAGACTGATGCTGACAAGCCAGCAGATGATAAAATTGGATACAATCACTTACCTGATAAAACAATAAAAAAGATGAATAAAGTAATTCACAAGGCAGACACCAGAGGCCATGCTAATCATGGATGGCTTAACTCATTTCACACATTTAGCTTCGCTAGCTATCACAATCCTGAGCGAATGAACTTCGGGGTACTTCGAGTGCTTAATGATGACACCGTAAATCCTGGAATGGGATTCGGGACGCACCCGCATGAGAACATGGAGATTATCTCTATTCCGCTGGAAGGAGACTTAGAGCACAAAGACAGTATGGGAAACAGCAAGGTTATTCGTGAAGGCGATATTCAAGTGATGAGCGCTGGAACAGGAGTGCGCCATAGCGAGTACAATAAGAACCAAGACCAACTGGTGAAGTTTCTTCAGATATGGGTTATTCCAAACGAGCGAAATGTAGAACCTCGATATGACCAAATTAAGATTGGCGATATCACCAACACTAATGAATTCTCTCAAATCCTCTCCCCCAATAAAGATGACCAAGGCGTTTGGATTCACCAAGATGCTTGGTTCCAATTAGGAGAATTTACCAAGGACAAGAGTACATCTTATAAGCTAAATAACGAGAACAATGGTGTGTATGCCTTTGTATTGGAAGGTGAAGCTACCATAGAAGGTGAAGTACTTTCTAAGAGAGATGGATTAGGACTGTGGGATACTAATGAGATAAAAGTAGAGGCTAAATCTGGTGCTAAAATCTTACTGATGGAAGTACCTTTGAACTTGAATTAAAAAACTAAAAATGGGATTTATAGCAGACCAAGAGTGGAGATACGCTACTAAGAAATTTGATAGCAGTAAGAAAGTCTCTTCCTCTGATTTAGATAAAATAAAGCGCGCGGTGCAATTAGCTCCTACTTCCTACGGACTTCAGTTATTCAAAGTGCTAGTCATAGAAAATGAAGAAACCAGGGAAAAGCTAAAACCAGC
>CAZTVP010000236.1:0-4864 GCA_964616995.1 uncultured Comamonadaceae bacterium | reverse complement strand
CTTCTAATGATTCTCTGGTTTCTGTTTTAGCTAGAAACTCGTCCTTTCTCTTAGAATATTCTCGGTCATATTTATAGAGCTCATTCTTCTCTATTAGACCTATTAGCAGCCTTGCATAAGCGGGATTCGTAGCATATCCACACTTTTTAAGTCCTTTAGCCCAACCTTTGTAATCGGTAATTTTTAACTCGAATAGAGATGCATATCTTTTGCGCTGCAAAAACTTACTGTGGTCAGTAAATGACTCACCAGCATTTTCGTACTTCCTAAAGCATTCTCCCCTTTTATCATCATCGTAATACACTTTTTCTCCCTTCCAATCGTGGCATTTTATGCCAAAATGGTTGTTTGACATCCTAGCCAATTCAGAGTTTCCATCACCACTTTCTAGGATGGCTTGAGCTAAAGTTATACTAGCAGGAATCTTGTATTCCACCATGTTTTGGATAGCCACATCTTTCCAAGTTTGGATATAAGTAGCTCTATTAACTCTTTCGTTTCCAAATGAATATGCAGAAATACATACAGCTAGAAGTAGCGTAAGAAGAGAATTTTTCCAAGGTACCATAGTCTTGATATTAATAAAATTAATAGCCTACTAAAATTAGAGACTCACCTAGTAGCTTGGTTTCTAGAGAACGGCAGTTTTTAACACCTTATTGTAAACAGTGGATTAGTGGTTCTTAGTCTGAATGACATCACCATTTCGGTTATAGAATTTCCATGTTCCTCTTTTCTCACCGTCTTTAAAATAACCTGACAGAAATAAATAGTAATATTTACCTTCTTGTTTATATACTTGAGAAACACCTTCTTCTTTTCCTTCTGCATTATAGTTTCTGATGCTTTGGAGTTTTCCATCGGGGAAAAAAGCCTTCCACACACCTAATCTTTTTCCATTTTTATACTGACCTAGCATTCTGAAATTTCCATTTTCATAATACTGGTTTTCCATAGACTTAGTAGTGCCATCTTTCTCATAAAAAATAGAAGAAAGTGTATCCCCAGAAGGATAGAATGTTACCTCCTGCACTAGGTTAGTGGTATCTCCTTTGAAGAAAAGCACCCGCTGGTCTGAGCCATCTGAATACCTGTCGGTCACTAATCGTTGGGTTTCTTGTGTGCAGGAGAAAAGAGCCATTGCACCGCAGAAAAGAATGAGAAATGCCTTTAAATTCATAATCTTTATTTTTCTCTAGAGATGGTGTAATTTACAAGCGCTTCTAAAGATTCCCTAGCAGGACTTGGGTCAAAATTTTCCAATAATTTCAGTGCAGAAGTAGCATATTCATTCATTTTAGAAGTAGCATATTCTATTCCACCACTAGAACGGACATACTCCATTACCTCTCTTACACGCTTCTTATTTTCATTATGCTTTTTAACAGAATTGATAAGCCATTTTCTGTTTTTCTTATCGGCTTGATTTAGAGCATATATGAGTGGAAGGGTCATCTTACGCTCCTTTATATCTATACCAGTTGGCTTACCCGTTTTATTCATAAGCTGATAATCAAAGAGGTCATCCTTAATCTGAAATGCCATACCTACATGTTCACCGAATTTATACATCATATCCTGTACTTCCTTTGGCTCATCTACTGAAGAAGTTCCCGCTGCGCAACAAGCAGCTATCAAAGAAGCCGTTTTCTGACGAATAATTCTGTAATACTGCTCTTCATCTATGTCCAGCTTTCTGGCTTTCTCCATTTGAAGAAGTTCTCCTTCACTCATTTCTTGTACCGCCTTGCTGACTATGCCTAACAGATTGAACTGTCCTTTATCCACAGACAAGAGCAGTCCCCTGCTCAAAAGGTAATCCCCTACTAGTACTGCTATCTTATTCTTCCATAACGCATTTAGACTGAAAAACCCTCTTCTATGACTAGCGTCATCCACCACATCATCATGAACTAAAGTAGCCGTGTGAAGCAGTTCTATTAAACTGGCTGCAGTATAGGTGTTATCATTAATTTTTCCGGTGAGTTTAGCACTGAGAAAAACGAACATAGGGCGCATCTGCTTCCCCTTTCTTTTAATGATGTAATGAGTGATTTTATCTAGAAGTGAAACCTCACTCTTCATAGATTCTTTAAACCTAGCTTCAAAGATTTTTAACTCCTCAGCTATGGGTTTTTTTATATCAGAAACCGATACCATTCAGAACCACAAATGTATGCAGTTCTGATGGTCTTTTAGACCTTAAATTATCCCAATTTTAAGGTTGAAATTACTTCAGCACATATCTAATTCCTAGGCTCACATGGTCAAACCACCAGCCATTAAACCCTACGAAATTAAATGATGGTTTATAGTCTAAAGAAATATTGAGCGGAAACTCCTCTACGGTATATTCTAATCCTATTACACCATCTAACCCTATTACTGCTGTAGAGCCTCCTACTTCTCCTAGGAAAGTGACATATCTATTATTAAAGAACCCTACATGTGCTCCTCCTCCATAATACCACTCGAATCCGTAACCTTCTATCTCTAATGGGTTCTGGATATTATATAGACCAGTTACTACTATTCCTCTGTTCCAAAGACCAATAATTCCTTCTCCTACAGAACTAGTTCCCAAAGCCTTTTTTACACTCAATGAATTAGGGATTCCTCCCCTTACACCTATAGCTGTATCATACTGCTGACTAAAACCTAGCTGCGCAAAGAAAATCGCAGCTATTACAAGTACCAATCTAATTTTCATGACTTCCTAATTTGAGTACAATTTTAAAAAATTTAAAGTCCTGTTTTAAGGGAACTCCATGTAGTTATCATGTAGTATAAACTCCGTGCTATTTACCTTATTGTAGATTACCTAAACCAAGACTTCTTAGAGAGCACCAGAAACTCTACATTTGGGCACAAATAGAAAGAAACCTACAGTGCGCATCTGGGATAAAAAGACGTTGGACTTTCAGGAAGGACAGCTCATATTGATAGACAAACCTTATGAATGGACATCATTTGATGTGGTGAAAAAGGTACGGTATCAAATCAAGAAAAAGCTTGGCTTAAAGAAAATTAAAGTGGGTCATGCGGGAACCCTTGACCCTTTGGCTACTGGTCTTTTAATCTTAGCCACCGGTAGGTACACCAAGAAGATTGAGGAAATAATGGGTTTCAGAAAAGAATATTCTGGAACTATATTATTAGGAGCTAGCACACCCAGTTATGACCTAGAAACAGAAATAAACGTAACTGTAGATAATCAGGACTTAACAAAGGATAAAGTAAAGTCAGCTGCGCAAAAACTCACTGGTGAAATAGACCAGATTCCACCCATTTTTAGTGCTAAAAAAGTAAATGGAGTTAGAGCTTATGAACTGGCTAGAGCTGGCAAAGAAGTGGAACTCAAATCCAAGCGGATATTCATAGAAGAATTTAAAACTGAGGTTAGTTTACCAGAAGTTCACTTCAATATTACCTGTAGCAAGGGAACATACATTCGTTCCATGGCTAGAGACCTCGGACTGGAACTAGATAATGCAGGTCATTTAACAGCTCTCAGAAGGGAATCCATCGGTGAATTTAGCGTGACCGATGCCATCACAGTAGAAGAGTTTTCTGATTTAATGTCTGATTTATAACTATTTAGGCTGATAACCCTATTTTTCCTACTTTTGCAGCCCTAAAAATTTCACTAAAAAAAGCTCTTTTTCACGCATGAAATTATCCCAGTTTAAATTAGAAGTTCCAGAGAAATTAATAGCCCAATATCCTATGGACAATAGAGATGAGTCTAGACTCATGGTAGTTCATAAAGATACAGGCGAGATTGAACACAAGCATTTCCACCAACTGATAGATTATTTTGATGATGGAGATATTATGGTGCTGAATAATACCAAAGTGTTCCCAGCTAGAATGTATGGAAACAAAGAAAAAACTGGCGCAGTAATAGAAGTTTTTCTTTTGAGAGAGCTAAACAGAGAGAGCCTTCTGTGGGATGTATTGGTAGACCCAGCTAGAAAAATTAGAATCGGGAACAAGCTTTACTTCGGAGAGAACGATGAATTAGTAGCGGAAGTAATAGATAACACCACTTCAAGAGGTAGAACTCTTCGTTTCTTATTTGATGGAACGCATGAAGAGTTCAAACAAACGATAGCTATGCTAGGAGAAACTCCTCTACCTAAGTATATCAATAGACCGGTAGAAGCGGAAGATGAGCAGAGATTTCAAACTATTTATGCTAAAGAAGAAGGAGCTGTGGTGGCGCCTACATCAGGAATGCACTTCAGTAAGCAGCTTATGAAGAGATTAGAAATCAAGGGAATTGATTTTGCGGAGCTGACTATGCATATAGGTTTAGGAACTTTCAGAGCGGTAGAGGTAGAAGACTTAACTAAGCATAAAATGGACAGTGAGCAGCTGATGATTCCAGAGATTACAGCTACTAAGGTGAACAAAGTAATGGAAGCTAAGAAGAAGGTTTGTGCCATAGGTGCTACCACCCTTAGGTCGTTGGAAACCAGCGTAAGCACTTACGACCAACTAAAGCCTTTTAGTGGATGGTCTAATAAGTTCATTTTCCCACCCTATGAATTCAAAATTGGAGATTGTTTGGTGACTAACTTACATACAGAGCAGAGTCCTTTAATGATGCTTGTAGCTGCATTTGCTGGATACGATTTAGTTATGCATTCATACCAAGAAGCAATTAAAGAAGAATATAGATTCCATGCTTATGGAGATGCTATGTTAGTTATCTGATTTAAATCAGAACTACATATAAGAGAATAAAAAAAGGCTTCATATGGAAGCCTTTTTTACTAATTCATTTTTTAAAAAACTCTTAGCTTTTCACTCTCTTAATACTACATCCTATCTGTCTAGTAGAGTTAGGGTCTATCTTTTT
>CAZTVP010000235.1:0-4893 GCA_964616995.1 uncultured Comamonadaceae bacterium | reverse complement strand
ATTTCTTAAAGGCTACATATTACTTAACCGCATTTCAGGTAAGGTTATCAGAAGTAGTTAGACAAGAAAACGAATCTGGAATCCTAGCTGAAGCTACTAAGCTGCGCTCGCTTTTAACAGTAAAAGAAGCTGCTTCTCCTCAGTTTTCAGAGCATTTGGATTTTAGAAGACTAGAATTTACTGAGTTTCAAGACACGTTAGAAACTGCCATTTCAGAATATGGAATTACCAATGTGCTGGTCATTACCAAGTCTAACCTCATAGCCAATAAATTCAATGAACAGATAAGGTACAATAGCCTCTGGATGGAAGAAGAAATAAGCCAAGGTGATTTGATTATGGTCACTAAAAACAACTATTACTGGCCTGAAAAAAACAGAAGTTCTATAGACTTTATAGCCAATGGTGACGTAGCCGAAATAGTAGATGTAAAACGAGAGGAGAAGTTACACGGACATCGTTTTGCAACGCTGAGAATTAAATTCCCTGATTACGAAAAAGCCTATCCACTAGAAGTAAAAGCCAACTTAGATTCTATTTCTGTGAACGGCCCGAGCTTGCCTGGAGAAGATATGAATAAGCTATACAACTCATTACTAGTAGAGTATGGAGATGAATCCAACCCGAAGAGAAAGGTGATGACTGACCCTCATTTTAATGCGATGCAATTAAAATTTGCCTATGCCGTAACGTGTCATAAATCACAAGGTGGTCAGTGGGATGTGGTTTTCATAGATGGTTCTGGATTAGAGAATATGGAAAATCAAATAGACCTTACCAGATGGCTTTACACAGCAGTAACTCGTGCGGTGCAAAAAGTATTTCTAGTCAACTTCCCAGAAAGTTATTTCACCGCATAAAAAACCCTTCATCCAAATCTGAATGAAGGGTTCCTAAAAATTAATAGTCGATTATATGCTTAGAACTTATAACTAAATCCTAATCCAAATACTTGTCTAAGTTGAAGAGCAGAAACTCCTCTAGTTTCAAAAACTTCATCTCCTGACCACTCAATGCCATCAGGATTCTCTATTACATTCAAGAGGCCATTCTCATCTCTAACTGCTCTCTGGAAAATTTTGATATCATCATCATACAATAATTGTAAGATAAAGTTTACGTTGAAATACTTAGCTACCTTAAGAGACACTAAGTTTTCCCAGTTTACATCTACATTTTGAGGATTATTCAGGTAGTTTGAGAATAAATCCAGTTTAGTTTGCCATTCAGCGTTTTCTGCCAACTGTCTCTTATAAGCCAGTTTAAAATAACCCCCAACTTCGAATCTAATCGGCTGCCCTAATTCATCTGTAGCAAATCCATAATTAGCTCTCAAGTCACTATTAGCATCATTCACAATGGTATTCTTAGAGGTAATAGGTGAAATGAATACAGAAAAGTTGTCGTTTGGTTTATAATCCATACCTATGGAAGCTAATACAAACGCAGGAGCTAACAAATCCGAAATCTTGTTATCTCTATTTTCCGCTCCGTTTACAATTTCGTAACCAGGAGAAAATTGACTTCTGAAATTTAATAGTGCTGAGTAGTACCAGTCTCCTCCAGCCTTTCTACCGGCCTTGGACGCAAAATCTATTCGGTCATCTACTTTTATCGTATTTCCTTCAATGATTCCATTGTTTAATAGACCATACGACAAGTCTAGCGTATTATCCCAAGTCCAATTGTCTTTAGCGTAGTTTTTAAACACACTAAGAAAAGCCGTTCCAGTGATACTACTTTGTCCACCGGCAGCCCAGTTATTCAGTAATGTCTGAGATGCATTGAACCCAAAAACTCCACCGTTCTTCCATGAAGTATCTACTTCCTCTACCACCTGCACATCCTCAAACGTAGGCTCTGGTAAAAGTGTAAGATTTTCCCATGATTTATCTTGGGCATGAGATGCACTAATAACTCCTAGAGCTAAAAATGCTATGAATAATTTTTTCATAATTTGATTTATAAAATAGGTTGATTTATTACTTGGTTTTATCTGAAATAAGGTGAATATCCTGCTGAGGAAAAGGAATTTCTATTCCTGCTCCATCTAATGCCACCTTAGCGTTCTCCACAGTATCAAAATAAACATCCCAATACACTGCTGGATCACACCATGGTCTTACTACTAAATTCACACTACTATCAGCTAATTCTGCTACAGCTACTGTAGGTGCTGGATTCTTCATTACTCTATCATCACTCTGAAGCATAGCTAAAAGAACTTCTTTAGCCTTCTTCATGTCTTCTCCATATCCTATACCCACTGTAGTATCCACTCTAATCTTTCCATCAGCAGAGTAATTGGTGATGTGGTTATTCATAATAGCTCCGTTAGGCATAATGATGGTTTTATTCTCTGGTGACATCATAATAGTATTGAATATCTGAATGTCTTTTACTGCTCCTAAAACTCCTTGAGACTCTATTAAATCACCAACTTTATAAGGCTTGAATAATAACACCAAAACTCCTCCTGCAAAATTTGCTAATGTTCCTTGTAAGGCCATTCCTACGGCTAATCCAGCAGCACCCAGAATAGCTATAAAAGAAGTTACCTCTACTCCGAATTGACCTAATACGGCTATTATTAAAATTACCTTTAGAAGAATTGAAATAAGACTAGTCAGAAAAGATTTTAATGAAGGTTCAGAACCTCTTTTATCCAGTGCCTTATTCACCATTTTATTGATGAACTTTATTATTCTACCTCCTATGATCCATATTAAAATACCCACTATTAACTTAGGAGCATAATCTATGGCCATTTTCATCCCTTGGTCTAGATAAGTACTTGCTTGACTTCCTAGGTCACTCATAGCATCAGTGGTTTCATTAGCAATTTTACCTGCTTGTAAGAATTTCATTTTAAAAACTAATTTTTGGTTTAAACTTTATATTTATTACGAATTGATTATTTCTACTTTTTCTTCTACTAGGACTTTAGAAGGAACCACTATTTGGCTATCTGAAGTTTTTATAGTTACTGAGATACTGTCTATCTTTTCTATGACGCCTTCTACATCATTTAGTTTTATTCTCATTCCTTCTTTGAATTTTCCTCTTCCATAGTAAGAGGATAGGATATTCTTAACCAGCTCTCTACTTGAGAAGCCATAGCTGATAGCAAAGGCAAGTAGAATAGCTCCTAGAATCATGGATAAGTTAGTCGTTATCATAGTAGTATCTATTCCTGCCTGCTTTAGGGCAGTAACTACTACCATAACTGCTATCAGGTAATATACTATAGAGGCTATAGCCTTAGCTCCTGAAATCCCAATGGAATTAGCTGCAGTATAAACTACGTTTCTAGCTAAATCTGCAATGTATAATCCTATTATAAGGAGAATTATGGCTGCTAGTAATGTCGGCAGATAAGCAAAAAATGCTGCTATAGCTTCTGTAACCATAGTGAGGCCTATGTAATTAGCGGCTGCTGTTAAGAAAACCAGCATAATTAGCCAGTAAAATAGTTTAGCTACCATCATAGCTGCGCTGAGACCTGGTTTAATCTTATTCAGCATCACATCAAAGTTCACCTTCTTAATTAGCTCGTCTAACTTGATGGCATCCAGTGCTTTCTTAAGCACTTTTTTCATAATCTTAGCTATGATGTGTCCTAAAAGAAGAATAACTAAAAAGACCAGTAGCTTAGGAATTGACTGTCCTAAAGCAGTTCCCATATCTGAGAATGTCTGCATTAAACTAGATGCTAAATCTTGTAAAAACTTCATTTGGTTGGTTATTTAGAAGGGTTATCTAGGGATTCCGGATTAGTTTTAAATTTATCTAGGAAAACGGAGGTGAAGTCCCCTACAAAGAGTTGTACAAACCTCAGCATAAGCATGATAGACTTCACACTTCCTATGACTTCCTCTTTATGATTTTGAGGGAGAGTTTCTCGTGGCTCTATGATTTTAAACGGATTATCACTCATCTCCAAACATTTTATGATAAGTATCTAAGGCTTTCGCTTTAGCTCTCTTAATTCTCATTTTAACAGCACTTTCTCCACAGTCTAGGATAGGCATCATGTCTTGAATAGACATCCCATCCTGAAACTTCATGAGTAGAACCGCCTTATCATTCGTAGGAATGTTATCTAGCACTTCTTTTAGGCGCTCTGCTCTCAGGCTAAGTAGCTGTTTCTCTTGTAAATCTGAATCGTCATCAGATATATTTATTAACTCATCTTCTCCTGCGGTTATAATTCTATTGTGCTTTCTTAAGTAGTCTATACAGAAGTTATAAGTAAGTCGATATAACCAGGTAGAAAACTTAGACTCGAAATTGAACTTGGATAAATTCAAGTAGCACTTAATCAGTATATCATGAACTAAATCCTTGGCTACATCTGCGTCTTTGACAAAGGATATACTCTTCTGGAAGACTTTTTGTGAGTAACGGTCATAAATGATTCCGAAATCATCAGCTTTTTGATTTTTCAGAATCTCCTTAATCAGGTCTTCATCGGAGAGTTTGGCTTTATCTATACGTTTTTTGAGCAAGGTTGTTCTCTAATATGACTTTCTGACGATGCATTCACAGAAAAGTCACACGAACAAACATATTTAGTTAAGCCCTTTAAGAATGGGCTAATTGTAGATATTACAAACAGGAAAATGTGAAGGGTATGAGAATTATTCGTTTTCGTACTTGCGCTTCAGTCTATCTTTTAGTCTTCTTCTTCTGTTTCTCTCTCTCTGGCGTTGATTATTTCCACTGAATAAACCTTCTCTATGCTTTCTAATAACGTACTTAACTGAGAATATAGACTGAAATGTGTACCAGTCTGGGTGAACTCCTGAAACATGAACAGAAGGAGAGAGCTCAAAAGCCACCGTTATGGGTATAATGATTATTTTATGTTCTAATCCGAGTGTTAAGTCAATT
>CAZTVP010000234.1:0-4908 GCA_964616995.1 uncultured Comamonadaceae bacterium | reverse complement strand
AGAGTATCTAATTTTACCAAAGCTTAATGAATCTACTTTAGTTCTTCTTACATGGTCAGTAATCTCCGTTAAAGAACCCCCATAAAAAGTACTATCTCTTTCGTAATTTCTGAAATAAGTCGAGTTCAGAACCAGATATGGAGCTCCTAAATCCAAGATGAAATTGCCCTTCATAGAATCTACTTGCGCCTCTATTAAGAAGAGATTCCCAACTCTTTTTAGGGGAAGGTTTTCTACTCCTGAAGAATAATCAAGCTCACCTACATTAATCTCAGTATCAAAATAGTTTACCCTAAATCCATCTACTAGAAGAGAATCCATTTCTTTAGCTGAAGTTTCCATGGAATAGAGCACACAAAGAAGTGAGACACTCCAACAGAAAAACATGCTATAGATATTAGTAAACATTATAGATGAAATCGACTTTAAGACCTTTCATCCAAAAATACCCAATTCTACATTTATAGAATAGACGATTCTTTTTTCAAGCTTAGTCTTTTTCTGAAATAGCATAAGCAGTTACCATGGCAGTCGTCCACGCTGCTTGAAAATTAAACCCACCAGTAAAACCATCCACATTCAGCACCTCTCCACAGAAATATAGATTCTCAAGCTTCTTGCTTTCCATAGTTCTGAAATCTACCTCTTTTAAATTCACTCCTCCAGCCGTTACGAACTCCTCTTTAAACGTACTCTTCCCAGTTATATCATACTTCATCTTCTTTACTCTGGCGCAAAGTGATTCCAACTCCCGATTAGAAAAATCTGCCCATTTTTTACTCGGTTCTATTTGAGCCTCATTAATGATATATTTCCAAAACCGCTGAGGAAAATCAAACGGACAGAAATTCTGCACTGCTTTTTTACTAGTAATTCTAATTCCTTTAAAATTCTCCAAGACATGAGCCTCAGATTCTGAAGGATGAAAATCTACTTGAATAGTGAATCTGTAATCCTGTTCATTTAGATAAACCGCTTCAGCAGCAGACATTTTTAACACTGCAGGAGCACTTAGACCCCAATGAGTGAGTAATAGTGGGCCTGTAGAACTATACTTTCTTCCTTCTTGCGAAATATGAACATTGTGAATACTTAATCCTGCCAGTTCATGAACAGCTCTATCATCCACATGAAAAGTAAAGAGAGAAGGAACTAGTGTTATGATTTGATGTCCTAAACTCTCTATAATATCCCACACTTGCTTACTGCTACCAGAAGCCATCACCACATAATCCACATCTAACGTTTGATTTTCACATTCCAAGTTCCATCTTCCTTCCGAATGTTGAGAGATAGACTTCAGTCCATTGCGCAGCGAAATCTGAACGCCTAACTCCTGAACTTCCTTCATAAAACAATCTATGATAGTCTGAGAATCATCAGAAACTGGAAACATACGCCCATCTTCTTCAGTTTTTAGCTCCACTCCTTTTTCCTTAAACCACTGAACAGTATGCTCTGGCTGGAACGTGTAAAATGGACCGAGTAACTCTTTCTGCCCACGAGGATAATACTTGACTAATTCACTCGGCTCGAAGCATGAGTGCGTAACATTACACCTCCCTCCTCCACTTATCTTCACTTTAGCCAAGGGTTTAGTCGTTTTTTCTAAAACCGTCACTTCTACATCTGGCCTTAATCTGGCTAGGTTGATAGCACAAAAAACACCTGCTGCTCCAGCTCCTATGACTGCTACTCTTTTTTTCACGCGGTGCAAAATAAAAAAACCCAGACTATAATGGTCTGGGTCTTGACTTAACTGAAAAACTAAAAACTATCTTAATCCTTTATCAACATTACACTCAATAATGAATCAAAGACAAAACAAATGTAGTGTATTTTATACACTTAGTCCAAAAACACTGAGAAATTTATTAAAAATATTAGCTAATTGGCTCTACTCCTGCCACTCAGAAGTTTTACATATCTTCGGGCGCAGAGATTTAGAATCAAAAAAACCGAAAATGACAAGAATCCTTTGGATAAGCTGCGCCATTTTTACGCTATTTCATGTAGAGTTAGCTGCGCAAAATCAAAAAGTAACCCTAGAAGAAATTTGGGCAAGTGGAAAGTTTAGCTCTGACTACGTTTGGGGTCAGCGCTCCATGAAAGATGGAGCACATTACACCACTAACTCAGGCGGAAGTATCATTAAATACGCCTACGCTTCTGGAGAAGAGGTAGAAACACTTTTCAACTCTGCCGACCATAAAGACCTGAACTTAAGCGTAAGTGATTATCAGTTCAGTGCAGATGAATCCAAGTTGCTCTTAGCCTCAGAGACCGAAAGTATTTATAGACATAGCACGCGTTCTAACTATTACGTGTATGATTTAACTGCTAAGACCATTGCACCGCTTACAGACTTTTCTAAAGGAAAACAGAGATTAGCAGAATTCAGTCCAAATGGTGAGCGTATAGCTTTCGTGAGAGCTAATAACCTTTACTGCATAGAAAACGGAAAAGAAATTCAAATTACCACAGATGGTGAAATGAATAAAATTATAAACGGAGCTTCTGATTGGGTGTATGAAGAGGAATTTGGTTTTGATAAAGGTTTTTACTGGTCTCCAAATGGTGACAGAATAGGATTCTACAGAATGGATGAATCTGGAGTAAAACAGTTTCAGATGGCTATGTATGGAGAGCTTTATCCTGACCAGTACACTTTTAAGTATCCTAAAGCGGGTGAAAAAAACTCGGATGTAACTATACATATATATGACTTCAATAACGGAAGAGTTAGAAAAGTGAACACCGGTGAAGAGAATGATATTTACTACCCTAGAATCAAGTGGAGTTTAAGTAATGATGGTCTGTGTGTAATGAAACTCAACCGCCATCAGAACCACCTAGAGTTTTTCCTTACGGATTTAACTCAGAAAAGCCTGGGAGATGTGCAAACCACTAAAATCTATGATGAAACAGCCAGAACATACATAGAAATCAATGACAACCTCACCTTTATGGATGAGAACAAGTGCTTCCTTTGGAACAGCAGTAAGGATGGTTATAATCACCTTTACCTCTTTGACACAGCCACAGGAAAAGAAAAAGCACAACTCACATCAGGGCAGTGGGATGTTATAGAGTACTTAGGAGTGGACGAGAAGAAAGGAATGTTCTACTACTCCAGTTCTGAAGTTTCTCCTATGGAGCAGCATATCTATAAGAAAGGAATTTCTAAAAGAGTAAAAGAGCAGCTTTCTACACAGTCTGGAGTAAACAGCGCTACCTTTAGTAACGGGTTTAAGTACTACGTTATCAATCACTCGGATGCTAACACTCCGGCTTCTTTTGAACTTTACAATTCCAAAGGAAAAAAAATAAGAACACTGGTTGATAACATGGCGCTGAAAAGTACCATGAAAGGCTATAACTTCACGCCTAAAGAGTTTTTCACGTTTACTAATTCTAATGGAGACGAGCTTAACTGCTGGATGATTAAACCTGCTAATTATGATGCCTCTAAAAAGTACCCTGTATATGTGAATATTTACGGAGGGCCTGGACATAACACGGTTATGGACAGTTTTGACGGAAGAAACTACTTATGGCATCAGCTCTTAAGTCAAGCTGGTTTCTATGTTATTTCATGTGACCCTAGAGGAACCATGTACAGAGGAAGAGACTTCTTCCATTCTACTTATATGCAGCTCGGTAAAAATGAAACTGAGGATTTTATAGACTTAGCCAAACACTTAAAAACATGGGCAGATGTGGATGCAGATAGAATAGGTATTCAAGGATGGAGCTATGGAGGGTTTATGGCAAGCCACTGCATTACACAGGGAGCAGATGAATATGCCATGGGAATAGCTGTAGCTCCGGTTACCAACTGGAAATATTACGACACTATTTATACGGAACGTTTCATGAGAACCCCACAAGAGAACAATGATGGATATGAAAACAACTCTCCCATCAATCATGTGGACAAGCTAAAAGGAAAGTATTTCCTCATCCACGGTTCTGCAGATGACAATGTGCATTACCAAAACACCATGGAAATGATAAATGCCTTAGTGTCTCAGAATAAGCAGTTTGACCTGTTTATTTATCCAGACCGTAACCATGGCATTTACGGAGGCTACACTCGTCTTCATTTGTTTACCATGATGAGAGACTATATATTTGAGAATTTATAACCAAAATCTAACGAAAAGAAATTTCTATGAAAGAAACTGGACACGAACACGATAACGAGCTGATACCTGACGAAGGAGAAATCCAAATGTTTGGACACCCAAAAGGGTTATTCTATTTATTCTTTGCCGAGCTCTGGGAACGATTCTCTTTTTATGGAATGAGAGCGCTGTTAACGCTCTATCTTATAAATGACTTATTTCAAAATTTAGCCAATGGAACTGAGGTAGCTTATGAAGTTTACGCTGCATATGGTTCTCTTGTTTACTTCACTCCTGCTATAGGTGGTATGATAGCTGACCGATTAATTGGTCACAAGAACTCAATTATTCTTGGGGCATTACTGATGACCTTAGGTCACTTTGTAATGGCATTCGAAGACGAATACATTTTCTACATAGCACTTGGATTACTTATTATGGGTAATGGTTTCTTCAAACCAAATATATCTACCATGGTAGGTGGACTCTACAAACAAGGAGATGTTAGAAGAGATGCTGGATTCACCATTTTCTATCTAGGAATTAACATTGGTGCTTTTATAGCTCCGCTAGTTTGTGGTTGGTTAGGTGAAACTTACGGATGGCATTACGGATTCGGAGCAGCTGGTATAGGAATGCTTGCAGGAATGCTTCTATTTATGTTTGGGGCTAATAATGATGTTTACGGTGACCAAGGCCACCAACCTGCTGAATGGAGAGATAAAAAGGTATTAGGTCTTAATGTAAGAATACCAGTTTGGGTATTGTCTTTTGCTGCTGT
>CAZTVP010000233.1:0-4914 GCA_964616995.1 uncultured Comamonadaceae bacterium | reverse complement strand
TATACCAAACATGCCTAAGTTAGAGATGGTAAATGTATTTCCTTCCCACTCGTGAGGTTGTAATTTTTTATCTCTAGCACGCATAGCAAAATCATACACCTCTGAATTAATCAAAGACATAGGCTTAGTGTCTGCATGTCTTACTACAGGAACTAACAATCCTTCATCTACAGCTACTGCCACACCTATGTGTACGTGGTCATTGTACCTGATTTTATCTCCTAGCCAGCTACTGTTGATTTTAGGATGTTTCTTCAGAGAAACTGCCACAGCTTTAATTACCATGTCATTGAATGAAACCTTAATTTCATTCTCTTTTAGGCTTTTTCTAGCAGTTATGGCATTATCCATATCTATGTCCATAGTGAGGTAGAAATGTGGAGCAGAGAATTTGCTTTCCGCCAGTCTCTTAGCTATCACTTTTCTCATCTGAGAAACATTCTCTTCTCTAAATGATTCTACACCTACTGGAGCTCCTGATACTGCAGGAGCACTTGAGCCCTTATAATTCTCTATGTCTCTTTTAACTACTCTTCCACCTTCTCCGCTTCCGGCCACAGCAGAAATGTCTATACCTTTATCAGAAGCCATTTTCTTAGCCAATGGAGAAGCTTTTACTCTTCCATTAGAGCTAAATGAAGTTTCTACTTGAGCTGCTGGGGCAGGAGTTGGTGCTGGGGCTGGAGCAGGACTTGGAGCGGCTGGTGCTGCCTCTTTCTTAGCTTCAGGAGCTGGAGCTTCTTCTACGGCTACTGGAGCTGCACCTTCTTTTAATAATTCTGAAATGTCTTCTCCCTTTTCTCCTAAAATAGCTAGAATAGAATCTACAGGAGCAGTTTCTCCTGCTTCTACGCCTATATGAAGTAACACTCCATCCTGAAAGGAGTCAAACTCCATAGTAGCTTTATCAGTTTCTATTTCTGCCAGTAGTTCTCCTGATTCTACAGTATCACCTACTTTTTTATGCCATTCAGCTACTACACCTTCAGTCATGGTGTCGCTAAGTTTAGGCATTTTTACGATTTCAGCCATTCGTCTTTTTTTGTTGAATTCGGGTTAAAGAAATTAGTCTTTTACGTAAGGATAATCAGACTGCATATATACATCTTCATACAGCTCATGTGGTTCTGGAAGTGGAGATTCTTCAGCGTATTGCACCGCTTCTTCTACCGTCTTCTTCACTTTAGCTTGTATGTCCTTGATTTTAGCTTCTGAAAGCCACTTGTTTTTCTTGATTACTTCTAGCACATATTCTATAGGGTCTTTCTCTTGGAAGTCTTTTACCTCGTCTTTTGTTCTGTACTTCTGAGGGTCAGACATAGAGTGTCCTTTATATCTATATGTTTCTAGGTTCAGTAGAGTAGGGCCATCTCCTTTTCTTCCTCTCTCAGCGGCTTCTGCTATAGCATCTGCTACGGCCTCTGGGCTCATTCCATCTACTGTGAATGAAGGCATCTCATAACTAGCTCCTAGTTTAGACAGGTCATGAATGTTAGATGTTCTTTCTACAGAAGTTCCCATGGCATACATGTTATTCTCTATAGCAAATATTACCGGTAGCTTCCAAGTCATAGCCATATTAAACGTTTCGTGCAGTGCACCTTGTCTGGCAGCACCGTCACCAAAGAAACAGATAGTTACATGGTCTTCATTTCTATACTTATCCGCGAAAGCTATTCCAGCTCCCATAGGTATTTGAGCTCCTACTATTCCATGACCTCCGTAAAGGTTTCTTTCCTTGTCAAACATGTGCATAGAACCGCCTTTCCCTTTAGAAAGTCCAGTTTGTTTACCGTAAAGCTCAGCCATTACTCTTTTAGGGTCACTTCCCATTACAAGCGGGTGAGCATGGTCTCTATATGCGGTTATAACTCTATCGGTAGGTTTAAGCCCCACAGACATTCCAGCCAGCACAGCTTCCTGACCAATGTAAAGGTGACAGAATCCACCAAATTTTTGTTGGATGTATAACTGTCCACATTTTTCTTCGAATTTTCTCATAAGAAGCATATCCTCATACCACTTGATATAAGTAGCTTTAGAGTATTTACTCTTAGTGGATTTAGCGCTAGATTTCTTAGCTGGCGCCTTTTTTACTGCTTTTTTTCGTGTAGCTGTGCCTGTTGCCATCGGTAAAAATTTAGAATACAAATATAGAATTGATGCTGTGAATAGCTCACATTTAGTTCTCCTTTTTTAGTCCCTTCTCGAAAAAGTAAATCGGCAGTAAACTCTTACAGTTGGACAAAGTGTATATTTTACCCTTAGTACCTCTGAGTATGATTTTTATATCTGATTTCTGCTTTAGTTCGGTTTCTAACATTACCTGTCTGCATACGCCACATGGAGCTATGGGCGAGAGTACTTGGAACTCTTCGGTGTAAACTGTTATGGCTATGGTTTTAATTATCTCATTCTTAAACTGGTGCGCTGCGCAATAAATGGCTGCTCTCTCTGCACATATTCCTGCTGGAAAAGAGGCGTTTTCTTGATTAGAACCTAGTACTATTTCTCCGTTTCCTAAGAGTGCCGCGGCACCTACTTTAAAGTTGGAGTAAGGGCTGTAGGAATATTGCACCGCAGAAACTGCAGCTTCTAAAACTTCTTTATCCGAAGGGTTTAACGCATTTTCATCGTCAAAGCTGGTGAAGTTGATTTCAATCTTGTGTTTTTCCAATCGAGTTATGGTCTTTGGTGAGTTAAATGTAAGTATTTAAATCAGAGTGAAATGAATTACTTTTGGTTTCGATGAAGGAAATTTTGGAAGCGTTAGATGAGTTTGTGCCTATTTCTCTAGAAGAAATGGATGCAGTAAAGTTGATGGATAGAACAGATACCAAGTTTCTTTTGAGCCAGCATGGATTTACGGATTTACTAAGAGTACTGAAGAAAAATTATCAGTGCCTAGAAGTGGAAGGCCACCGAGCCAGTAGGTATCAAACAGTTTATTTGGATACAGATGAGCTGGATTTTTACATCAAACATCATAACGGCAAGCGAAACAGATATAAAATCAGGTACAGAAAGTATGTTGAGTCTGATCTTACTTTCCTAGAAATCAAATTCAAGAATAATAAGAAGAGAACCGTAAAGAATAGGATGATAGTTCCAGACATTGAACTGGAACTTTCTGAAGATTCTAGCCATTTTATCAAAGAGATTTCTGGTATAGATTACGAAGTGAAAAACACGCTGGAGAATACTTTTCAACGTATTACTCTTGTGAACCAACCACTTCAGGAGCGTTTAACTATGGATTTGTGCCTTAAGTTTGACGCCTTTGGTAATGCGGCAGAGATGGGAGATGTGGTTATCTGTGAGCTTAAACAAGAGAAGGCCAAGAGAAACTCGCCTTTTTTAGATGCGCTCAAGCACCATTATCATAGGCCTATGCGTATTAGCAAGTATTGTATGGGAATAGCCATGCTGAATGACCAAGTGAAGAAAAATAATTTTAAAGAAAACCTTCTGGTTTTAGAAAAGTTCAATAGACATGACAGAATTTCTGCTTAGCGCTTTAGGTGCAGTTCAGGAGATATATTTCGGGTTTGGAGTAGATGCCGCGATTAAGTTTTTCGGAGTGAAACTTATGGATGCAGATGACTTTGTAAAACTCATCATTCGATTTCTATTCAACTTAGTTTTTGTGGTAATTCTGGTAAGAGGGATTTACTATCCAGTTCAGAAAAGAAAGGACTTTCTGTTCAGTTACATTACGCTGAGTATGATCATCTTCTTGCTCTGCTATGTGCTGGTAGATGTGGATATGGATACAGGTTTTGCCTTAGGTCTATTCGCTATTTTCGGAATTATTAGATATAGAACGGATGCCATTCCTATTAAGGAGATGACCTACCTGTTTCTGGCTATTGGGCTTTCAGTGCTTAACGCTCTCTCAGGTCAGAAAGTGAGTTATTCCGAACTGGCATTTGCCAATGCTATAGTAATAGCCGCTACTTATGGTTTAGAGAAAATTTGGTTACTTCGTCATGAAGCTAGTAAGGTTATAATTTATGAGAAAATAGAGCTCATTAAATCTGGTAATCAGGAAGCTTTAATTCAAGACATTCAGGAGCGAACTGGTATCATCATAAATAGACTGGAAGTAGGTAAAATCGACTTTCTAAGAGATACGGCCAGCGTTACTATCTTCTATTATGAAGATGATCAAAAGTCGTAATCCTTATTTTTTATAGATAAGTGCAGTAGCATAAGCACTTACTCCTTCTTCTCTTCCTACGAAACTTAGTTTTTCAGTGGTGGTAGCCTTTATAGAGATTTGACTTTCTTCAATGTCCATTACTTGTGCTAAACAAGTTTTCATGGCTGGAATATGTGGGTTCACTTTAGGCTTTTCCAAGCAGATGGTAGTGTCTAGATTTCCTAGTTCGTAGCCTTCTTTGCGGAGCAAAGAAAACACCTCTTTCAAAAGCTTTTTACTATCTATTCCCTTGAACTGAGGGTCCGTATCCGGAAAGTGAAAACCTATGTCTCTGAGGTCTGCAGCACCCAAAACCGCATCACATATGACGTGAATAAGCACATCAGCATCTGAATGTCCAACTGCACCTTTAGAATGTGGTACTGAAATACCTCCAAGCCAAAATTCTTCACCTTCGGCCAGTTGGTGAACATCAAATCCGAAACCTATTCTAAAGTTCATAAAGGAATGAAGATATCTATTCAGACTCAGAAGAAGAACCAGAAGTAAGATTCAAGTTCAATCCAAATCTTAGTGTATTAGCCAGTGGATTCTGGTTTCTAGTAGAAATCAAGTAAGACATATCTATTGAGAAAACTTGGAATTTAACTCCAGCTCCTAAAGTGATAAACTGTCTGTTACCTTTAGTAGGATGCTCATGGAAGAATCCAGCTCTAAAAGCGAATTGATTAGCATAATCATATTCAACACCT
>CAZTVP010000232.1:0-4918 GCA_964616995.1 uncultured Comamonadaceae bacterium | reverse complement strand
AGTACGCCAGAATCATCATTAGAAGCCACGTTCCATCCCTCTACATCATCTACATATCCATTTCCGTCATCATCTACACCATTGTCTGGTATTTCTTGAACGTTAGTCCAAGCATTATCTTTAAGGTCTTCATGTTCAAGATCTCCTCCTTCAATTACACACACCACTATTTCATCTCCCAGTGCAGTTTGTCCACCTGTAGTAATGTCCCAAGCTAATTCTGAGTCTATATTGTCGTGATGCCATTGACTGTCATATAGCGGATCATTAGGCTCAGTTTCTCTAAGCTGTACCGTGTGGTTTAGCTGAGCATGATTCACTCCTGATATTCCGTAGAGGTTATCTACTAACTGTTCTTCAGTGATGGCTTCAGAATGGTGAAGGAGATAAATTCTCATTCCCTCATGTAGCGTTCTGGAAATTCTTATTTGTGCAGAATTAGTGAAGTTATCGTTTGCCTTGTTTACTACATCCTGAATGCTGGCTCCAGGCAGAAGTTCTACGAGTACTTCATTAGGCACATAACTCTGAGCAGATGCCGTTAAAGAAAAGAAAAGCACGCTGAGTGCTAGGTAAAGATTTTTCATGTGATTAGAGGTTCCTTTAGGTTTGTTACAAAGCTAATCATGAAATCCCTAGGTAGCATCATAAATTACTAAAGTCCTTTATTCAAGGTAGTATTTACGATTCACGCGGTCTCCTACAGAGGTGAGTACTTCATACGGAATAGTGTCAAGCTGTTTAGCTAGAGAGTGAATGTCTTCTGAACTGTTGAATATCAGGACTTCATCACCTTTTTCTGCGGTGCAATGGGTCACATCCACAAAAGCCATATCCATACATACTGAACCAACTATGGGAGCCGTTTGCCTTCCAATTTTTACCTGAAATCTGCCATTACCGAGTGAGCGGTGGAGTCCATCTGCATAGCCAATAGGTATGATAGCTAAACGCATATCTTTTTCTAGCTTGAACCTTCTTCCGTAGCCGAAAGATTCTCCAGCTTTTACCCAGCGGGTTCTTATAATGGTGGTCCGTAGTTTGGCGGTTAATTTTAGTTTATTTTGGATGTGTGGTTGAGAGCTAATTCCATATAAACCTATGCCAAGTCGAACCATATCTAAATGCGCTTCAGGGAAACGTTCTAGTGCAGCGGAGTTTGAGATGTGCTTGATAAAATCATAACCTAAAGAAGCTTTAATCTCAGTACACATTTTAGTGAATAGCTGAAGTTGATTTATTGTGAACTCATCGTGCTCAGGAGATTCACTAGCAGAAAGATGACTGAACACAGAAATGACTTTGAATAATTTAGAATCAAATTCAGCCAAAAGTTCTTCCATTTCATCCTCTTCCATGCCTAATCTATGCATTCCTGAGTCAAGCTTTAGATGAACAGGTAGAGAAGAGCCACCGTGAAATTCCAAGTACGTTTTAAAATCCCGAATCAATTCCAGCGAGTATATCTCAGGTTCTAAATCGTATCTAATGATAGAAGAAATAGCGCTTACTTCAGGATTGAGGACTAAGATGGGGATGGAAATTCCTTTTTTGCGCAGCGCCACACCTTCATCTGCATAGGCTACAGCTAGGTAATCTACTCCAGCATTTTCTAAATGTGCGGCCACTTCATAAGAACCGCTACCGTAACTGAATGCCTTTACCATAGCCATTACATTAGTCTTATCAGAAATGAGGCTCTTGTAATAGTTCAGGTTTTCTGTAAATGCAGTGAGGTTGATGTCTAAGACCGTTTGATGGTCTTTTAACTGTAACCTATGAGCCAACCTTTCCAGCTTGAACTTTCGAGCTCCCTTAATAACTATGACTTCATTTAAAAATTGGTCGTTTAAACCTTCATTTAAAAGGTCTTCTAAAGCGGAATAATGAGAGGTCATGGGAGCAGTTAAAGTGGATAGATTTTCATCCTTCCCTATGGTTATCAGTCGTTTTACACCAGCACTTTTTATAATTTCTTGGGTTCGGCTATAGGTGTTTTCTGCCACTTCATCATAAGCTGATATGACTAATGTGATACTTCGTTTTTGGTCATACTTTTTAGCTAGACTAAGTGCGTTTTCTAGGGCATGTACATCGGTGGTATAAGCATCATTAATTAGTGTGCAGTTATTAATGCCATTCAGCACTTCCAGCCGCATTTCTAATGGTGAAAGGTTCTTCACACCCGATTTTATCTGAGCTATAGGAATGTCTTTTAGGAGACAAAATGCTATGACATGACCAATGTTTTGAAGAGAAGCATCATCTGTAAAATCAGTATAAAGCTCAAAATTTTCAGTAGCGCTTTTGACTTCTATCTCAGTGCTAGAACCAGAGGAATTGAAAGTAATCTGCACATCGTTAGATTCATCTTTTCCCCATGTAAAAAGATTTAGTCCTGATTGTGTGAAGGCGCTAAGAACTGCGGAGTCGTCTGCGTTGATGATCATAGTTTCACATCCCGAGAATAGCTTCATTTTCTCCTTTAGGAGTTCTTGTTGACTATGGAAATTCTGTAGGTGAGCAGTTCCTAAGTTCACGAATATTCCGAGCTCAGGACGAATGATATCCTGTAGAACCTCCATTTCACTAGGTCTAGAAATTCCAGCTTCTATAATTCCTAAGTCGGATTCTTTGTCCAGTCCCCATAGCGAAAGTGGAACTCCCAGTTGACTATTAAAACTCCTAGGGTTAGCACTAGCCTTAAGAGACGGTTGTAGCACTTGAAGTAGCCATTCTTTTACGGTGGTTTTTCCATTGCTTCCGGTAATAGCCAATAAAGGGAATTTGAGTTCTTCTCGAATATGTTTGGCTATGTTTTGCACCGCTAGAAGCGTGTCCTGAACGGCTATAAATGACGCTTCAGAAACGTTAGATTGAAAATCCGAAAGAACTAAAAAGGAACGCACGCCTTTATCATAGGCTTGTTGGATGTAAGAATGACCGTCTCCAGATTCGGTTTTTAACGCTATAAAAAGGGTGTTTCTGGGAGATATGATTTTACGAGAATCGAAGGCTAGATGAGCTATCTGTTGCTCAGGATTTCCGCTCAGTTTCCCGTTACAGAATGAGTTGAGGTCACGTAGGTTATACGTTGTCATCCTTAGGTTGGGTAAGTTCGTTTACAGCTTCTCGTGCTTGTTTTTCGGCTAGGCGTTCGTTCATGATTTTCTGCTGCCATTCTGGGATAATGCCCTGTTTTTCAAATTCTAAAGCCTCTACAAAAGCCTCTCGAGAAAGTGGGACATAACAGTCCTTTTCTCCAAGTTCTACTAGTTTATCTCCACCGCTAAATCTGTAGGAATACTGCGCTAGATTTCCTGTTTTAACGCAGATAGCATGCACTTTAGTAACGTACTCAGCCATGGCCATGAGCTGCGGCATAGGTCCGAAGGGTCTTCCTTTAAAATCCATGTCTAGCCCAGCCACTACCACACGAATTCCAGCATTAGCCAGCTGATTGCATACCGAGGGAAGTTCTTCATCAAAAAACTGGGCTTCATCTATTCCCACCACATCTACATCATTAGCTAATAAAAGTAGATTCGAGCTAGAAGGAACAGGAGTGCTATGAATGGAGTTATAATCGTGGCTCACCACTTCTTCTTCGCTGTAGCGCGTGTCTACCTGAGGCTTGAAAATTTCTACTTTTTGCCTTCCGATTTGTGCTCGTCTCAGTCTTCTGATAAGCTCCTCCGTCTTGCCCGAAAACATAGAACCACAGATGATTTCTATCCAACCTTTGCGCTGTAGCTTGCTATTTTTATTTTCTAAGAACATAGATTTAATCCGTAGGGGTACAAAGATAGTTTTAAGTTTTTAGTCAAAAGTTGAAGAGTAAAAAGTTTGAAAGTTGAAAGATGGAAAGTTCCTAGCGTGTGAGCCATAGCAACTGCCTACATTTATCAACCTACCTGTCAGCCGAAGCTGTGGCGTAGGATGATCAACTTGTCAACTTTTAGACTTTTTCAATTCCACAGACATAAATTAGACTTCATCATTCGTACCTCGTACCTCGTACCTCGTCATTCGTACTTCCTAAATCCCTAAACTTGTATTCAGTAAACCAAAAAGGAAAACAAATCGTATGAAATATCTTCAGCTGGCGCTGATAGCTTTACTGTTATCCAGTTGTCAAAAATCAGAAGGAGAAGGAGGAAATAGCAGTATAACTGGTAAGGTAATGCTAGAGCAGTGGAACTCTACGTTTACCGTTCAGAGCTACACCACGGAGGCTCAGGATTATGACGTGTTCATCGTATATGGAGATGAGGTAGGTTATAGCGATAAGACAGAGACAGACTACCAAGGAGAATATAAATTCGACTTTCTGAGAGAAGGAGACTATACGCTCTATGTGTACTCTAAAGTTACATCTGCGGAAGCTGTGAATGGTGAAGCTCCTGAGGATGAAGCCATCATTCAGCAGATAACTTTAGGTAAAGATGAGGAGCTAGAGGCAGAGACTTTTACAGTGCTAGACAATTAAAAATTCAGATGAATTGAGAGCAGCGCTGTTTTTCATAGTTCTTTCATGTAGCCTAGTTTCATATGGGCAGGTAAATGATGCTGGAGGTTGGTTCTTTGTGGCTATAGACAAGGACTTACCAGATAAATTTACCACTGGAGGAGAAGTAGAAATGAGGTTGAATGAGAATTTCTCTGAGGCGCGAAGCATTTTTGCTGAAGCTTTTATAGACAAAGAATGGAGTGATGCTTTTTCTACTACACTAACTTATAGAGCCCAAGCCCGAAGAACGTTAGAAAACTCCTACGAAGACCGAGACCGATTAGCCTTAGATTTAAAATACGGACAGGGAGCAGGAGAATTCTCATTTCAATATCGTTTCCGAACCCAAAGGCAAGTAGGAGTACTAGGCAGTGAATCCGCTTTGGATGCCAATGTGGCTATGCGGCA
>CAZTVP010000231.1:1179-4923 GCA_964616995.1 uncultured Comamonadaceae bacterium | reverse complement strand
AGGAGTGCTCTTCTTCGGTCTGCGTTTTCGAGTTCTATGACTTTTCTTTTACTCTGTTCTCTTCTGCTGAACTGCTGATAAAGGAAGGTAATAGGAGAGGAGAGCGGGTCTATTCCTGATAACATGTAATCTTTTTCATCATAGCCAAGGTCTTCTATGTCTTTTTGGATTTCTATTAAGTCTCTTTCCGCTATCACTGTAGCTTGTCCAACATAATAAGTCATTAGAGGAAGAGTGGCTTCTATGGTGTACACTTCTTTAGAGGTGCTGTCTGCGTAGCAATAAAAACTCGGAACACGACCAAAAGCTCCTATTCTTAACGTATCTGATTTATAAGTCTCATAGCTAAACGTTCCATCTAAATCTACAAAGACCCCAGTGAATGTTCTTTCGTTTACAATGATGGCATCCGAAAGGGCGTTTCCATATTCATCTTTGACAATACCTTGTACTGTGATTAATGTAGTGTCTGTTTGCGCAGCGGAACTGAAACAGAAAAGAAAAAAGGTAGCTATAAAAACAAATGAACGCATGAGTGTCATGCGTTCAAAAGTAGTGCCTTAAAGTCTAATACCGTTTAGATGGCCTGTAGTTTAGGCTTTTTTAATGAATCGGCTTCTTGTTTTTTTATGAGGTAATCCTTCTCATAATCTAAGCGGTAACCATCTTCATAGATGTATGTTTTATCTCTGTCCATACCCCTAAGCTCTATTCTAGAAGTATTATGGTCTAATGAAATTTTGTTCATATCTGGAACATAGAGCATGAGTTCTACTCGCTGTGCTCTGAAGCCGTCTTCTCTAGGAATTTTGAAATATGGAGCTAAATATAATGTGTCACCTTCTATGCTGTAATCATACTCGATGTGCTCAGAGAAATGAATGGCCTGCAGTGAGCTTCCTCCTTGACTTTCTTTTCTGATTTTTAATTTAAAATCATCTGACTTAGATTCTCTCGTTTCGAATTCAATTTCTCTTCCGTTTATAAGTTCTCCTTCAGTTAATTTCATTACTTCCCAGTAGTTCAAGTAATCGTTGTCAATATTCAGGCTAGAGTGAAATTCATCATCTGGAAGAATCATTACATGCAGCTCATCTTCTGTGGTAGGGATGGAAATTAGTTTTTCTGCTTCTCCTTCTTCGTGGTAACCGTGAACTGTTCTGATAACTCCCGTGGTAGTGGCTACTGCTCCTAAGATGAATAGAATAAAAAGTGTGGTTCCAAGTCCTCTGGCTACCACTTTACCTCCAGCTAGGATTCTAATGGCTGCATAAATAAGTCCAATGATAGGTACTATGGTAAGAAGTAAACCTCCTATTACGCTGAGGTAGAAATTAGTATTGCCATGGAAGATAAGTTCTCTGATTTCTGCTAATGAAAAAGTGTTGTCAAATACGTTTACAGCAGATTCAGGGCTTACTACACTAGCCACAAGGCCTACAAGTAGGCCAAGTGCTAGAATACCAAAGAAAATTCCTAAACCTTTAGAGAGGATTTTACCTAATCCGCTGAAAATCGAACCAAGTACTTCTAGTGCTTTGTCTACGAATGATTGTACCCTCTTGGATGTATCACTCACATTAGCATTCGAAGAGAAATCATTTACTTTTTTTTTTTATGTTCTCCACGTTGATTTTCTCCCCATGCATTCTCAGTTTTTCCGCTGTAGTCTCTGCTTTTGGAATCACTATCCAAAGGATGAGATAAAGTAAAAATCCAGTTCCCGCAAAGAAGAACAATAGAATGAGTACTATTCTTAAGATAATAGGATCTATTCCTAGGTAATGCCCGAATCCCGAACAAACTCCACCTAGTACTTTATCATCTGGGTCTCTGTAGATTTTTCTTCTTTCATTATTAAATGAAGTGTACGCACTTTCATTAGATGAAGAAGTTCTTTCCTGTTCAAAACCGCTTTCGTCTTGAAAGTCCTCAGGTTTACCCATTACTTGAATCACTTCTTCCACGTCTGTTACAGTAACTACCTCCTTATTATCTGAAAGCTTATCTCTAAAGAGCTCAGCTATTCTGGCTTCTACGTCATTAACTATTTCATCAGCACCTTCGTCTGATTGAAAAATGGATTTTATACGGTTTAAATAAGTCGAGAGTATGGTGTAAGCTTCTTCTTCTATGTAGAACACGAATCCACTTATGTTTACAGTTACTGTCTTATTCATTTGTTTGTTTTTTTAGTGATTTGTTGTACGGCTTTGTTTAATTCCTGCCAGGAAGAGGCTAATTCACTTAAGAAGTTTTCGCCTACGGTGGTTAGTTTGTAATATTTTCTAGGTGGGCCTGAGGTGCTTTCTTCCCATCTGTAAGTGAGTAGTCCAGCATTTTTTAAGCGAGTAAGTAGAGGGTAAATAGTTCCTTCCACCACTAGCAGCTTACTTGACTTTAATTCACCTAAAATGTCAGAAGGATAAGCTTCTCCAGTTCCTAGAATACTTAAAATGCAGTACTCCAGAATGCCTTTCCGCATCTGAGCCTTTGTATTTTCTATATTCATATTCAGTGATTTATTTTCAAACTCGGCTTATGCCAAGTAATATTTAATGCAAATATATAAGTTTAAGAAGGTACTTTGCAAAACATAGTACTGAATTTTAACAGATATTTAGAAAGTGAAGCGAAAAAGAGCATTGAATCGGGGAATCCAAAACTTCACGTTTTCCACACTTTTTGGGTGAAAAGATTTGAGCTAGTATTTCTTTTCTGTATCTTGTAGGCTTTTAGAGAAATTTTTTGAAACTGTGAGGTGGTGTTCTCCGTAAAAGAATATCACATTAACCAAATTTACCAGCCGTAATGCAGCGAACGCAAGATATAGACCACGCGTCTATCCAAAAGATTATAATCATAGGCTTAGGACTACTCACCATGAACATTTTGTTTACGTCATGCAGACATCACGCTAAGTGTTCTGCTTATGATACCATAGAGATTACTGAAAATCTTCCTGAATAGACAGTAGTACGCAAGTACTACAGAAGGGGGGCTTGTAAAAGCCCCTTTTTTTGTGCTTAAAATTTTAATTCGAGAAGTATTAGTGACAAAGCGAATTAGCCGCCCAAACAGCCATCAATAAGTTGGGCTTAGCCTTAGAGTTGAATCCTAGAGAAGTAATATACCCACTGGCAGCATTGAGTAGCTTATGACTTGGAAAAGAAGGGTCAGTATTATAATCTAGGTCTATCTGTTCTACATCTATTCCTAGTTCATCTCTTAACTCCAGAGCCAAGTTAGCGCTCCTCTCGGTTTCTCCCCAGAGTTTCGTCCACAAGTCCGCTATTCTGGGAACTTTTTCTTTTAGATAAACTACATGAGCTCCATTCGTAGGATAACGAAGGACTACAGTGGTTACATAAAGTGTATAGCTGCGGTAGTTTTGAGAATCACAACCTACATGGATTTCTACTTCAGGGCAGTGCGCTTTTATGGATTGAATGTGTTCTTTTAGAAGGACTTCTTCTCCTGAGTGCATGATTCTGAAGGGAACATGTGAGCATTTCTTATCAGATTCATTTTTCATGTTTCTAAAGTTAAGTCAATAAAAAAAGGTCAGTATTCACCGACCTTTAACTTTTACACATTTTTTAAACGAGACTACCTAATTCATTAATGATTCGTGATTGAATTCAGCGAAATGTGAGGATTAAAGATTTAATTATCCATTTTTCAACCTATCAACCTATCAACCTATCAACCTATCAACCTATCAACCTATCAACCTATCAACCT
>CAZTVP010000231.1:0-1079 GCA_964616995.1 uncultured Comamonadaceae bacterium | reverse complement strand
ACTTGCACTGAGCGAAACGAAGAGAAGTCGAATGTGTCAACCTATGACCATAATTCTCTAATGCTGATAAGCGGATGCTTTTCCAGTAGTTCTTTTCAGGACTTGTTTTTCCTGCTGCATTTTAGTGAGTGTACTTTCTTTCTGAGCTACAGTTGAATTCTCTCTAGCTATGGTCTCCTTAGTTCTTCCAGATTTTTGGATGAGCTTGTTTCTTTCTTTGGCTAACTGCGCTCCAGTTTTATTCAATTTCTTGAGCGTTTCAGTTTTAGAAACCAAGTTATTATCGCTTATCACATCTTGAGTTTCTTTTATTTCTTCCACGTCATTTTCTATGGCATCTTGAAGAGTGATGTTCTCATTCTCCATTTGCTCTATTTCTAGCGTGAGCTTTTGGATTTGAGCGCTCTTCTTGCTTATAGATTTATGGTTATGCTCAAGCTTTCTCTCTTGCTTCACTTTGTGCTTTTCTATTTCCTTGATTTTATCATTCATGGTAGATAGAACCAGACCGTTCATAGAAGCTTCTACTTCTTGGACTTCAGAAGTATTGTCCGCTATTTTTTCAGCGTTAAAATCGAGTTCTCTATCTAAGTCATTCAATGACTTTTGGTTACGCTCTATGGATTTTAAGGTCTTAGCTCGTTCTTTCTCTAACTCAGCTATGGCTGCGTTTAATTCTTCGATTTTGATTTGAGCGTTTAGCTGAGTGGTGGATGTTTGAGTCGATTGAGCATTGATTTGCACCGCAGAAAGAATAACTCCCACTGCTAAAAGATGGAGTGTTTTCATAAGAATTTTGGCTATTAATTACATTCTTATGACGTGCTTCTTATATCAAAGTCACGTAATAGCTAAAATAAGTCTCTAAGTAGTTCCTGCTGCGTAGAAACTCCTTTGTCCTCGTTATACCACCTTTGGATTTCTTCTGAAAGTTCAGCATACGGACGCTTGGGTTCGGGTTCTGCTTTGTAGGCCATAACTTTCTGCTGCGCAATGGTAGGACGAGGCCCCCAACGATGTGTTTCTTCCATTTCTTCATCCAACACGGCCAAGATGGGAATGGACTTTCCACCGTTGGT
>CAZTVP010000230.1:0-4932 GCA_964616995.1 uncultured Comamonadaceae bacterium | reverse complement strand
TCAGAAAAGTCCTTCTAAAGAATGGGGTGGTGTTATCCAAACTGAACTACTAGAATTTTAAATGCTATGAGCACAAGTGCCGTTCTCACCACACTGACAGTACCTGAGGTTATATAAGTGAAAAACGATTAAGCTAGTAGCGGCTATATATTTAAGAAATGCAGGTAATCCAATAACTCCGAATTGATGGTCTATTAGGATTATAGTCAGAGAAGTCCAGCTTATCCAAAGGATTTTTTTTATCCATTCCTTACTAGAGTTTTTCGTAGATTGTCTCACGGCAAAGAATGAAATTCCTAAAAACACGAAATCCAAGCTTGACCACCAACTAGGGCCACTACTACAGCATGATGTAGAACAAGCCTGAGCTATGAAAATGAATGGCGTAGCCAAACAGTGGACCATACATAAAGCGCTGGCAGCCGCACCTAGAGCATCTGATTTTTTAGCTGTAAATAATCGAGTCATTTCTGAGGCACAAATATAACCTCTAATTTATTTTTGCAACAATGATGCAAAAAGGTAATTTTGTAATAGAAAATCTCCTAAGTCGAAACAAGAAATTTTCATTTAAGTTAGTTACTTTGGTATTGAGTTAAATGTAGTTCCGAAACAGAAACTCTGACTCTTAACGAATGAATATAGAAGAAAAGACCATACATCTTTTAAGGCACCACAAACTGAGAGTAACCAGTCAGCGTAAACAGGTGCTCAGTCTTATTGTAGATTCTCCCAATGCTACTGCACATCTAGATATCCAAAGAGAATTACCAGATTTCGACCGTGTAACACTTTATAGAACTATAAACAAACTTTTAGATAACGGTATTATTCATAAAATTCAGTTAGATGATTCTGACCTTCATTATGCGCTCTGCGGGCATACTTGTGATGAAGAAGCACATGACCATAATCACGTACATTTTAAATGTTCTAAATGTCATAAGGTGAAATGTATAGAACCTGTACAACCGCTGAATTTAGATTTAAAAGGCTATTTTATAGAAGGTGTGGAGGTACAAGTGAGTGGAGTATGCGACACTTGTAACGCTTAACTCGGATAAAGAAAGTCTATCTAAAACTTTAAGCAGATGCAGGATTTGTAGGAACTTTATTCCTTAACTCCTTTAAGCTACGCAATGAAAACTTATTCTTACTCTCATTTAACTCTATATATGTTACTTGTGCTATACATACAAGTGTAATCCAATACGTAATATGCACCAGTAAGCCAAGCACAATTGACCCAGCCATGAACCGTTCAAAAGCCGAAATCATCTCACAAACAAACCAGATAAAAACAGCATTCATAGCCCAACGACTTTCTTTTGTTTTCTGACTCATGTGAAATCCAATTCCAGCCCAGCTCATGTAAATCATCATACCAAAATACAGAGCTATAGGAATTAAAAATTCACCTAAGGTGTGCGAGAGGTAAATGAATAGTGCTAAACCTGCTGCTCCTAATATTGAGAGTAGTTTCACATTCAAGTTTAACGTACCCGCGCTTCTGAACGCTTCTGCAAATAGGAATTTAGCTATGATGTAAAAAGATAATTCCCAAACGAAATTATTCGAATAATATGGAATTAAATCTGCTAATAAACAAGCTAAGAAACCCAATTGAATATATGTTCTATACTTTCTGCTTTTCTGACCGAAGGCTGAGAACCAAACTAAAATAAGAAGAGTGGTGGAAGCCACTAAGATTTTATACGTGGGCATCCCAGAACTGTCTAAGTAGAGAGCAGCTCCTCCTGAAATAATCATTAAGATGGCTAGTATAACTTTCATCATAAGTGGGTGTGTAGCTTATTTTACGGGACTTTTCGTAAAAAAGTTACTTCAGCTACACGGGCTTGAAAATGATTACTTTATTGATAGATTGAACTCTATAGGCTCAAACTCTTTTCCATTTATTACTAAAGCCAGCTTGTGGATTCCAGTATGAAACTTTCGTGTAGAAATAGGTTTAAAAGACTGTTTTCTGTTAATGACAAATTCAGCTTCTCCAGCATACTCTTTTTCTGAGATTTTATACACCTTTTTAGAAAGAGAACCATTGGCTTTTTGGTAATGGATGGCGTATTCTAGACGTACAAGTTTATAAGAGTTAGAGATGTTTTCTAAGCAGAATGTAAATTCTAAATCTTCTCCAAGGGAAATTTCTTTCCTTTTTAATTCAGGTGAAGTCACTTTAATAGATTCATCATAACCTAACCCGAAAAGCTCTAAAGCTTTCTGGTTTCCTGCTTTAAGTAGTGTCCTGCAAGCGTGTTTTAATACCCAGTCTGTAAGTTTATTGTCTCCTATCCATTTTGAAGCTAATTCTATGACCAGTTCTGGATGGTCTTTAGAAATATCATTCAGATTATTGGCTACACTTAATCTTACTGTTTCAGCCTCATCTGTTTTCAGTAAATCTAGCATAGGCAGGAGAGGAGATGGGTCTTTTTTCAAAGCTGGTAGAGCCATAGCCCATGGCAGTCTAGGGCGGAAGCCTTCACTGGCTAATCTCCGTACAAGCTTATTCTTATGAACCGCCCAGCTCATCATTTTTTTATACATGAGCTCTGCATCTTGAAGAATAAATGGTCTAATAGCAAACTCGCAACTACTAAACTGAGTGATAGAAGTCATAGCGTTTAGGGAAGCTGGCACATGGTCTAGCCCAAACCGTTCTACATAATCAGGAAAAAACATGTATTCATACCCAAAATCACCAGTTTTTCCTTCAGATAAAACCTTTATGGTGCGTATGATTTGATTTAAACTTTCTTCATAATCTGAGTCCAAACAAGACCTTAAGCTTTCCGAAATTCTACGCATTCTCCCTTTTAGCTCTAAATCTTCCCACCCTTTAGCATGAACTAGTTCTACGAATTTGTCACTATTAAAAGTTGGGTTGGCGGTGCAAAGGGCATTGCACAGCTTATCAAAAAACTCTCGGTTATAAACGTTCTTTAAAGGTTCTGCCATTACAAGGAATTAAGACTTAGATAAGAGTAGCGTGAAATTAGAACCCTTACCCAGTTCAGATGTGACATTTATTTCTCCATTCATTTTTTCAACTATCTGCTTACAAATGGCCAGACCTAAACCTGAAGAGTTACTTAAGGATTTACTCTCTAATGTCTTGAATGGTTCGAAGATGTAGCTTAGGTATTTTTCAGGAATTCCCATACCGTTATCGGCTACAGAAATTTCCAACTGTTTTTTTCTTCTGCTAAGTAACACTTCTACTATTGGTTTTTCCTTCTTATTGTATTTGATAGCATTCTGAATTAAGTTTTGTAGGATGATTTTTAAAGCTAGCTTAGAGCTGCTGAATTTTTCTCCATTGGTTTGGTCATATAGTTTTATTTCAGCACCTGTTTCAGTAATCAGAGTTTTAAGAGCGTCTTTCACTTCAGAAATGAGTTCATTAAAATCGATTAGCTCTTTGTGGAAATCTTGGTTTTGTGTTACATCTACAAATTCTCTTAAAGCACCTATTGTATTATTTACGCTCAGAACTGAATTGTCTATCTGTTCAAAATATTTTTGGTAAGACTTGAATTCCTCCGAATTTCCAAGTTTTAATTGTATAAAACTTGTTAGAGATCCTATGTTTCTTATGGGCTCTTTTAAATCATGAGAACAGATATGAGAAAACTGTTTAAGCGCATGATTTTTCCGACTGAGTCTATCGTTTAAACTTCTTAACTGCGTGGTATTGTATTTCTGATATACTATTCCTAGAATTAGTCCTGCGAGAATCAGGCTAAGCAGAATTAAGGTTACTTTAAAAGCTCTCTGCTGCTCCTTTAATGATTTCTGGGCTAGTTCCTTTCTTAGCTCCAGTTCATTCTGTCTAGATAAAAACGATGTTATAGTTTCGAATAGCTCCGCGCTAACGCGATTTTTCTCAACTGCATCATTATATAAGTTCTTGTGAAAATTAGCCTTTTCGTCATTTCTTATAGTCGCATAGACTTTTGAAAATATGCTGTGCTGTTCCTCTAAGGTATCTCCCTGAATCCTGGTAGCCTTTTCGATTAAGTTGAGCGCTGTATCAAGTTCATTTTTTTTAAGATAAATTTCTGCTAATACAGCAGTATTATTAGCTAATTCATTTGGTTCTGATTGAGACTGACTAATATCTATACCTAATTTCACATAGTGAAATGCAGAATCAAGCTGGTTTTGTTCTAAAAAGGCTTTAGCCATACAGGAATAAACATAACCAAAAGCTACCGTGTAGTTAGATTCCTCTTTCTCTCGGATGGCTTCTCTAGAGCGTAGAATGACATCGTCATATCTTTCTAGTGATAATAAACTACCAACTATGCCGTAATAATTATGCATATTATCCTTGGGCTCATTGATCATTTGTCCCCATTCCATGTTATATTCTAGTTGTTTAAGGGCTGATTTATAAGCTCCTATGTGCCCAAGTAACCATGCTAATGTGTTTTTGATGTTTAATTGTTCTTCACTGATTTCAGAACTATTTTTTTCAAGACTAGTTAGAATGAAAACAGCTTTATCATATTCTTTATCCAAAATATGATTTACAGCTTGTTCATGCCTCAATTTATTTTTCAACCGTTGATTAGAACTATTTCTAAGTATTTCACTCGCAAGATCTAAAGTTGATTTGAACTCAGCATATTTATTTAATCTTAAGTGAAGATTACATCTTTTCAAGAGAAGTTCTCCCTGCTCCTCAGGAGTTCTAGAATAATTTAGTGCTAATTGATACAGGGAGTCAGCTTTATGGAAATTTGGTTTTTTTGCTTGGATATACCCTTTTACCCTTAAAAAATATGAGAATACACTACTATCTGTTGATAGAGTTTTGTTGTTTTCAGCTAGTTCTAACTTAGAGCTAGCTTGTTCAAGACTATTTGATTCCACTAAAGATTCAGCGTCTTCCAGAAGAGATTCAAT
>CAZTVP010000229.1:0-4933 GCA_964616995.1 uncultured Comamonadaceae bacterium | reverse complement strand
TCTCCAGAGTTGAGAGAATAAGTGAAACTGCTGCTTCCTCCTAAAGATCTGGCTGCAGTCTTAATCTCCAAAAATGATTCCTCTGCCAAGATATTAGGAAAGTTAAATCCTAGCTGTAGTTGAGTAGTTACATCAAAATTTTCTCCTAACCACTCTCTTCCACTCTTAACAAGATTCACGGACTCAGTTTCATACAACTGGAAATCATCAAACGATGTACACTCATAGGTGCTATTACCATCAGGGAGTTGTGCATCTGTTATTCGGATAGGTGTAATATCATCCAGCTTTAGAAAGTAATACGCAAAATCAGAATAGGAGTGGGATTCCAGTTGATAATCCATTTCTTCTTCTGATTCTTGATAGCTCCAAGAAACTGGGCCATCTCCATAGAAAATAAAGTACTCTCCATTATCCCAAGTGTTATTACCGTTTCCGCTAAAGAAACAAGGATTTACCTGAAGGTCATCGAATCTAAAAACGCTATTATCAAAAGGTAGCTGATCTCCTGTATTTCCATAAACATTAAACTGGTTGGGATTAATTGTGGATACATCTACTCCATTTTCCTCTAAGAAACTTCTGTCTATCCTATAAATGCCGTCTTCAGATATCCGGATTTTAAGCCATGTACCTTCACTAAGCACTGAGTTTCCAGCGGATTTATTCCTTGTTGGTCTTGCACGTTTTCCTGAAGGAGTAATTACTAAATCATAACTGATTAGCCTTTCTATTCCGCTTGAAGAATTTCTAAATGGAACGAGTTCTACTGCCGCATATGCCTGGTTTCTTCCGTACTTTAACTCGCTGGTCAAGTAAAAATCGGAAGCGAGATTGTTTTTTATATCAGCAGACAGTTTTCCGTAATAAGGTTGAGTTTGAATGTTTTCTAGACTTACTTCTAAAGCACTTGGTGAGCCTTTAATTAGTTGATAAATAGATAAATACGGAGTGTTATCCTGTTTAAAAAGTTCTTCTTCAAAAAATTGTAAATCAGAAGGTGTAACCTTTTCTGAATTTTCCGTTATCCATGTAACCTTTTTAGAAAATCTAGTGGTTTGTGCACTAGAAATGGAACTAAATCCGATTATTAAAAGTATAAATGATACTATACGCATGTGAATATTACAGTAAGTTGTTTTGTAGCCCTAAGATCAGGGTTCAAAATAAACGAATCTGCAGGGTTCATATTGCAGGTAGTTAATAAAAATATGTCAGCCGTTAAATTTTGTATAATTGCTGTTTGAAATTAATGTATACTGTCTGAAGATGAGAATTACACAAGTACTAATAGCCCTTGGACTTGCTCTTGTATTAAACCTAACTGTATCTTCTGAAGTGAAAGCTCAGGATCCTCAGTTTACACAGTTTTATGCTAATCCATTATATCTAAACCCAGCTTTCGCTGGAACTGCCAGATGTCCACGTCTAGTTATGGCCTACAGAAACCAATGGCCAGGACTAAGCGGGAATTATGTTACCACTAGTGCTAGTTATGACCAGCATGTTCCTACCATTAGTGGAGGTCTTGGACTTATAGCCATGAGTGATAATGCTGGAAGGGGAACGTTAAGAACAACTTCTATAGCGGGGATTTATTCATATCAAAAAGCCCTTTCAAGAACCTTTTCAATTAAAGCTGGAATGGAAGTAAAATACTTTCAAAAGAGTTTAGATTGGAGTAAGTTGTCTTTTGGTGATGAGATAGATGAGAGACTTGGATTCATTTATAACACTCGGGAAGAAGAAAGAGGAGGTCAGGTGAACAACGTGGACTTTTCTGCAGGGGTTCTTGGTTTCAGCGACCGATTTTACTTTGGAGGTAGCGTTCACCACTTGACAGAGCCTAATGAGTCTTTGGTGGTGGGTAATTCTAGATTACCTATGAGATTCACAGGACACGCGGGAGCAGTTATACCTATTGACAAAAGAAGAAGGAATAGTGATGCTAAACTATCACCGAATATTTTGTACCAAAGACAAGGAGAATTTCAACAGATCAATTTAGGGCTATACGTGAGTAAAGGTCCATTAGTCGGTGGGGTATGGTACAGATTTGATGATTCATTCATAGCGCTTGTAGGAATTCAGACCGATGTTATCCGATTTGGATATAGCTATGATGTTACTGTTTCTCAGTTGACACCAAGTAGTGGTGGTTCACATGAATTGACTATGACTATTCAGTTTGACTGTAAACCGCAGAGAACGAAGTTTAGAACAATAAACTGTCCATCGTTCTAGTTTTAAAGAATTAAGAAACCTAAGGAAAAGAAATCATGAAAAACCTACGAATCTTAAATGTACTGGCACTGCTTGGCCTTGTATGTTTTTTCTACTCTTGCGGGAGTAGTGGAAGGTCAGGAGCCACAGGATGGGCTTATAATGACCCTGAAAATGGTGGATTCGAGAAACCACCATACGTAGAACAAGAAACCGGTCCAGGTTTAGTACTTATAGAAGGAGGTACCTTTACTATGGGTAGAGTAGAAGATGATGTAAACTATAGCTGGGATAATGTTCCTAGAAGGGTTACAGTTTCGTCTTTCTACATGGATGAGACTGAGGTTACTAATAACTACTGGAGAGAATATCTCTACTGGTTAAAAAGAATTTACGGTGATTCTTATCCAGAAATTCATAGAAATGCACTTCCAGATACTTTAGTATGGAGAGAGAAAATGGAGTATAATGAACCATACATAGAATTGTATCTAAGACACCCTGCTTATTCGGATTATCCTGTGGTAGGGGTGAACTGGCTTCAGGCTAGTGATTTCTGTGAGTGGAGAACAGACCGTGTAAATGAGTTGATCCTCATTAGAGAAGGACTCCTTGTACACAATCCACAGGCTCAGGTAGATGAAGAGCACTTTACTACTGATTCTTACTTCGGAGGTCAATACGAAGGTGAAAAAGCTAATGATGGTTTGACTGACCTTAATCCTCTTAGCAGCGGATACAGAAACGTAAGAATGGAAGACGGGATTCTTCTTCCACGTTACCGTCTTCCTACAGAGGCTGAGTGGGAATATGCAGCTCTTGGTCTTATCGGAAATTCATACCAAGAATTAATTACCAATAGAAAGACATATCCATGGAATGGTCACTACGTTAGAAATGATGATAGCGGAGATAGCTACTATGGAACTATTAATGCTAACTTTGTTAGAGGACGAGGAGATATGATGGGTGTGGCTGGAGCATTAAACGATAATGCGGATATTACATCACCAGTTTATGCTTATCCTCCTAATGATTATGGTCTTTATAACATGGCAGGTAATGTTAGTGAGTGGGTGATGGACGTTTACAGACCACTTTCTCCAGAGGATAAGAGTGAGTTCAGAGCTTTCAGAGGTAATAATTTCCAAACTAAAGTGCTTGACAGTGAGGGTTATTTAGCGCCTAAATATGACTATGTAGTGTATGACATAGACGGAATTCAAGCTTATCTAGAAACTTATCAGAAACTGGCGCAGTCTAGACTTAGAGATGCTGACCTGAACTTATTAGACAATGTCAACAGTTTCTTAACTGGGGCTCAAGAAGACATGAACAATAACAATCAGGAAGAGGCTATGTACAAGGTACAAGAAGGTGTAGATGCCATTAAGGATTCTGAATCTACATTCGCGCCTGATTTATTAGATGGTATTTCAGAATATGTTCTAGCTCAACCAGGTGAACTGAGAAAAAGAGATGTTACCACAGCAGAGAACATAGATAGAAGAAACTATAGAAAGTCTGATAATATCAATTACTTAGATGGTGACTTCCAGTCGAGCATCCGTTATACTGATCCTTCTTATGAGGAGAATGATGCTAGAATGTATGATTGGGGTGTAACCACGCTTATTAACGATAAATCTAGGGTTTACAAAGGTGGTTCATGGAGAGACCGTGCTTACTGGACTATCCCAGGAACCAGAAGATTCTTAGATGAAAGACAAAGAACAGCTACCATAGGTTTCAGATGTGCTATGCACAGAGTAGGAAGCCCAGTGGGAATAGCTTCGGAATAAAAAAATTTGAATTTTAATATAAAAGGCTGTCAATTATTTGACAGCCTTTTTTTATGTCAATATGGTTTATAAATTTCATTGTAAATCGTTATGAATAAGGACGGTTAAGAAGGATAAATCGTTTCATATTTGCGGTGCAATAGTTAATTCTGAATCATGAGTCCACGCCAAGGAATTTTTGACCACTTTCTTCAATGTTTAGATGTAAGTACAGATACTAGAACCATTAGAGACGGAGCCATATTCATGGCACTCAAGGGTGAAAACTTTGATGGGAATAAGTATGCAGACCAAGCTTTAAACGCTGGAGCTTCGTTAGCCATAGTGGATAATCCAGAGGTAGTTAAGAACGAAAGTTATGTGCTGGTAGATGATGTTTTAGAGGCGTTGCAAAACTTAGCCATTGATTATAGAAACTCACTTGAACTGCCGATTATAGGAATAACAGGAACCAATGGTAAAACTACTACCAAAGAGCTGTTACATTCAGTGTTGAGCACTCATTTTAACTGTTATGCCACGGAGGGAAATTATAATAATCATATAGGAGTTCCGCTCTCTGTTCTCAGGATTAAACCTGAACATGAAATAGCTATCATAGAAATGGGAGCTAATAAAGGTGCGGATATCATAGAGCTATGCGAAATATGCATGCCTACTTGCGGATTGATAACCAACGTAGGTTATGCGCATTTAGAAGGATTCGGAAGTTTTGAGAATATTAAGAAGACTAAAAAGGAGTTGTATGACTTTTTGCACCGCGCAGATGCTAAAGTATTCATGAATAAAGATAATGAGCACCTGCAGGAGATGGGTGCCATGCTGAACAATATTACTTATTACAGCATTCAGTGTGAAAGTGAATTAAAAGGAACAGTAACCGCTCATGATGTGACACTAAGATTTAG
>CAZTVP010000228.1:0-4953 GCA_964616995.1 uncultured Comamonadaceae bacterium | reverse complement strand
ACTGAATCAAATCCAGGATGCACAAATGAGATGGCTTGTAATTATTCTAATGAAGCTAATTGTGATGATGATTCTTGCATCTTTATTAGCGATAGTAATATAGACCTATTTTATGTGGAGTGGGATCTGAATTTTTCTGAAAACAGTGCGTTTGGTCAGAGTGATTTTCATTCATTTACCTTTTCAGAAAATGGTTTGGCTACTGGATCTTCCCCCTTAAATTCTGCTCAATCTGAATTTTACTTCAGCCTGTGCTCTTCAAATTTATTGCAGATTCAGCTTTTGGATTCTTCTGGACCGGTAATCTTGAGTATAGAGCTTGCTGAAGAGCATACAGGTTCTGGTAATGTCACCTTAGATGGAATTGAATACTGCGTTACTATAACCCCAAACAGTGGCTGCATAGACACTGCAGCTTGTAATTACAATCCTTATGTTTATTTTGGAAACGATAGTTGTTTCTACCCTGATGGATGCACGGATCCTAGCGCTTTAAACTATGATTATCAAGCTATGTGTGATGATGGCTCTTGCATAGAAGCTGGAGACCTCATAGGAGACTCTTGTGTTATTTGGGATGAATCGATTGAATTGTATGTGATTGATCCGGATTGCCTACAATCTAATTGTCCTGGAGACTTTAATGGAGACAGCCAGATTAACGTAGGAGACCTAGGAGGCTTTCTAGGAGCTTTTGGATCGGAGTGTGAGTAGGTTTTTCAGCAGTGCAAAACATAAAAAACTCATCTTTAATAATCTAATCAACAATGATTTATTTGAAAATGAGCATAATTTCTATTTTTGTATTTCCGCCTACTCAAACCGATTAACCATGAAAAAACTTAGCTTTATTATAGCTGTCCTGCTAGGAACTATAATTTCAAATACAACTGTTTATGGGATTCACTTCCATGAATTAGAAATACAGCAGCCAGGCTGTACGGATGAAAAGGCATGTAATTTTCAACCAGAAGCCACAGAAGATGACGCTTCTTGTGAATACCTTGGGTCTAGCTTAGATGTTGATTTATTAGCGGTTAATTGGAGGTTTAATTTCTCGTACAACTGTGATGGATTCGTAAATGAATCTGCGGTTTATGTCTTTAATGAGGATGGTACGGCCGAATCTTTTCAAGAAAATGGATTAGTCAGTAGTGCTGATGTTACTTTTTCGTTTTGCAGTACTGATGAGCTTCTTATCTATATTCCTAATGGGGTTTTTGGCCAGCAAGAACTTTTACTCACAGCTCAAATGCTTCCTGATAACACTGGAACTGGAATCCTAGAAACGCCATTTATAAATGCATGTGTTCAAATAGAAATAAATAGTGGTTGTACAGATACTAATGCATGTAATTACAATAATCTAGCTTCTGTAGAAGACGGGTCATGTTTATACGGCACTAGCGGCTGTACGGATCTTTTAGCCTGTAACTATGATAGCTCAGCCATCTGTGATGATGAGTCGTGTACATATCCAGATGAATGTGGTTTCTGTGATCCACACGAGTTTTCTCCTGGTTGTACTAATGAAACTGCTTGTAACTATGAGCCAGATGCTACATGTGAAAATGGCTCGTGTTTATTTTTAGATGAATGTGGAGTTTGCGGTGGAACGGGAATACTAGGCTGCACAGATCCCATAGCTTGTAATTTTGATATGAATGCGGCTTGTGATGATGGGTCATGTGTGAGAGTTGCAGAAGGTACTTTTGGTATTCAATCAGGGCTTTGGCGTGTTACATCTTTTTTAGAGTGTGAAGGAGAACCGTATGATGAGTTCATCATAAATTTTCAAGCTGATGGAACTGCGGTAATCTCCACTGGAATAGCCTCAGGACTTTCAGTACCATATTCCATTTGTACCGGAAATAGTTTTACCATATCTATAGAGAATGAGGTTTTCGAACCAATAGTTTACGAAGGTCAGTTTGATACTCCTATATCAGGAAACTCTACATCTAACATCACATTATTGGGAGATTTTTGTTCCATATTCACAATAGTAGAAGGTTGTACCGACCCTACGGCATGTAACTATTATCCTGAAGTTTCCATAGATGATGGTTCTTGTTTATATGGAGAATCTGGCTGTACAGATGAACTAGCGTGTAATTATTCAGATCTAGCGGTGTGTGATGACTACTCTTGTTTCTATCCAGACCCTTGTGGTTTTTGTGAGCCCACTGACTTTTTCCCAGGGTGTACAGATGACCTGGCCTGCAACTATGATCCGGAAGCCACTTGTGATGATAATTCCTGTATCTATTTAGTAGATGAATGTGGGGAATGCGGAGGTAATGGATATGTAGGATGTCTAAATGAGCTGGCATGTAATTATGATGCCCAAGCTTCATGTGCGGATGATGGCTTGTGTGTTTTTTCAGAAGGTCCAGACGAATATCAAGTGCTAGATTATCAGTGGAACTTTGTAGCTATAGTAAATGATGTAGAGTTTTCTTACGGAACATTTGATTTTAATCCCGATGGAACTGTATTGGTAGATGAGACCACTTCATTTGTAAATAGTGTTGGGCTCTTGAACTACTCGCTTTGCGCTAATGGAGATTTCATAATCGAAATGAATCAAGCAGTTTTCGGAGATGATTTCATTTATATAGTAGGTTCATTCACAGATCTGAATAACGGAACAGGTTTAGTAAATACCTTCCTTGGAGGAACTACTTACATACTCACAAGGAATTTAGGATGCACTAATACTTCAGCTTGCAATTACGATTCAGAAGCCACCACTGACGATGGTTCCTGCCTTTTACCAGATGGTTGTACAGATCCCCAAGCATTAAACTATACAGTACTTGCTTCGTGTAATGATGGTTCTTGTTTATATCCTGCAGACATTTCAGGAGATCCTTGTTTAATCTGGATAGCAGAGGTCAATGAGTTTGTAATCGATGAATCGTGCCTTCAGTCCTGCCCCGGTGACTTCAATAATGATGGCGAGGTAAACGTAAGTGACCTTGGAGGATTCCTAGGAGCGTTCGGGGAGAGCTGTGAGTAATATACTAGCTGCGTAAAAGGTAATAACCCACCCCAAAACCCTTCTTTCTCCCTACCTTAGCCCACATGAAAAATAGGCAAGTTCAGTTCGGAGATTTACACTTTGAAGAATACATTTCTGAAAGTGAAGTGCAGGAAATGGTAAAGTCCATGGCTGCGCAAATCAACCAAGAGCTCAAAGGAAAGAGACCTATCTTTCTCGGAGTACTGAATGGTTCATTTAGATTTCTGGGAGACCTGTTCGCTCACTTATCCATCGAATGTGAGGTGGAATTCATCAAGTTAAAATCATACACAAGTACGGAATCAACAGGAGAGATTATAGAACTCATAGGACTTAGAGATTCTCTTGAAGGAAGAACTGTGGTAGTAATAGAAGACATCATAGACACAGGTTTAACCATCACCAATGTTATCAATGATTTACTCGAAAAGAAACCTGCAGAAGTTAAAGTAGCCACACTTTTTCTAAAACCAGACATTTACAAGGGAGCCTTAGTTCCTGATTATGTGGGTAAAGAAGTTCCACCTGAATTTATCATTGGGTATGGACTGGACATAGATGGACTCGGAAGAAACCTGAATTCCATTTATAAGAAGATAGATTCAGTATCTTTGCCCAATAGAAAAAAGAAAGGTATGCTAAACATAGTTTTATTCGGACCTCCGGGATGTGGAAAAGGAACACAAAGTGCCATTTTAAAAGAGAAATATGACCTCGTACACATCAGTACAGGAGATGTATTCAGAGGATTAGACCCAGAGTCAGAATTAGCCAAATTAGCCAAGAGTTACGCAGATAAAGGAAACTTAGTTCCTGATGAAATTACCATTAAGATTCTTCAGTCTGAGGTAGAAAAATACCCTGAAGCTAAAGGAGTAATCTATGACGGTTTCCCTAGAACAGAAGCACAGGCAGAAGCACTAGATGTATTCCTATCTTCTAAAGGAGACTCAGTGTCATGCATGCTGGAATTAGAAGTAGAAGAAGATGAGTTAAGAACTCGTTTAAAAGGAAGAGCGCTAGACAGCGGAAGACCAGATGATGCAGACCCAGAAGTTATCCAAAACAGAATAGACGTTTACAATAAACAGACTGCACCTGTAGCAGCATTCTATAAGAATCAAGGAAAGCACAAAGCCGTAAACGGAATAGGAAGTATAGAAGAAGTATCTGCACGTCTTTTTGATAATCTAGAACAAGTAGTAGCTTAACTTCAGAACTGAAGAAGCGTAAAATTCTACATCCACCATGGCGAATGCCAATTTCATAGACTACGTAAAAATTCACTGTAAAAGTGGAAATGGCGGACCAGGTTCCACCCATCTGCTTAGAGATAAAACTACAGCCAAAGGCGGCCCTGATGGTGGAGATGGTGGCAGAGGAGGTCATGTCATAGTGAGAGGAAACAAGCAGCTCTGGACACTGCTTCACCTGAAGTATAAAAAACACATGAGAGCGGCTCATGGCGAGTCAGGAGGAAGTAATCAGAAGATAGGAGCTGAAGGAGAAGACCTCTATATAGATGTTCCTTTAGGAGCGGTAATCAAAGACCCAGAAACCGACAAGGTCTTAGCCGAAATCACCGCAGATGGAGAAGAGTTTATTCTTATGGAGGGTGGACGTGGTGGAAAAGGAAATACACATTTCAAATCCAGTACAAATCAAACTCCTAGATATGCTCAGCCGGGAGGAGAACTCCAAGAAGGCTGGAGAATCATAGAACTAAAAGTACTGGCAGATGTGGGACTGGTAGGATTCCCTAATGCTGGTAAATCCACACTGCTCTCAGTAGTCTCTGCGGCAAAGCCTGAAATAGCCAACTATCCATTCACTACACTTGTTCCTAACTTGGGAGTGGTTTCTTATAGAGACAACAAGTCGTTTATAATGGCTGACATTCCAGGGATTATAGTAGGAGCATCTGAAGG
>CAZTVP010000227.1:0-4967 GCA_964616995.1 uncultured Comamonadaceae bacterium | reverse complement strand
GAAGCCCTGCGCGTGAACGTCTAATAGCATCACTTACTGCGGTAATGGCTTCTTTCTGACCTATGATTCTTTTTCCTAGTTCATCTTCTAAGCGGAGCAGTTTTTCACGCTCTCCTTCGAGCATTTTGTTCACCTTAATTCCTGTCCACTGGCTTACTACTTCAGCTATCTCTTCGGTATCTACTTCTTCTTTGATGAGTTTAGAGTTGCTTTGCAATTCTATGAGCATAGCCTTAGAGTCTTCTATCATAGCTTCCACCTCCTTCAGTCTGCCGTATCTTATTTCTGCTACTTTTTCATAGTTTCCTTCTCGCTCTGCTCTTTCCGCTTCTAGCTTAAGCTGTTCTATTTCTTTCTTTCCGTTTTGGATAGCATCTACCACATCTTTCTCCGCTTGCCACTTGGCTGAAAGCTCGGTTCTAGAAGCTGTAAGCTCTGAGATTTCTTTTTTCAGTGCATCTAGCTTCTTCTCATCCTTTTCCCGCTTAATAGCTTCACGTTCTATTTCTAGCTGCATGATTTTACGGTCGAGTTCATCTAATTCTTGCGGTTTAGAATTCATTTCCATACGCAGTTTAGAAGCCGCTTCATCTATCAAGTCTATGGCCTTGTCTGGCAGGAATCTATCCGTAATGTAACGCTGCGAAAGTTCCACAGCAGAAATGATAGCATTATCCTTAATCTGAACCTTGTGATGATTCTCATACTTCTCCTTGATTCCTCTTAGAATAGAAATAGCACTTTCCGTATCTGGCTCATCTACCAGTACTTTCTGAAATCTTCTTTCTAGTGCCTTGTCTTTCTCAAAGTATTTCTGATACTCATCTAGCGTAGTAGCTCCCACGGCTCTTAGTTCTCCTCTGGCTAAGGCTGGCTTCAGAATATTAGCAGCATCCATAGCTCCTTCTCCTTTACCTGCTCCTACTAAGGTGTGAATCTCATCTATGAAAAGTATGATGTTTCCATCTGATTTTTGAACTTCTTTCACTACCGATTTCAGACGCTCTTCGAACTCACCTTTGTATTTGGCTCCAGCTATAAGCGCACCCATATCTAGGCTAAAGAGGTTTTTATCTTTCAAGTTGTCAGGAACATCTCCGTTCACTATTCTGTGTGCTATTCCTTCGGCTATAGCGGTTTTACCTACTCCAGGTTCACCTATAAGAATGGGGTTATTTTTAGTCCTTCTTGTAAGAATCTGAAGTGTTCTCCTAATTTCTTCATCTCTACCTATCACTGGGTCTAACTTCCCATTCGTAGCTTCCTGTATAAGGTTTCGTGCATACTTGTTCAGTGCATCATAGGTGCTTTCATGTGAGTTGGAGGTAACTTTATCTCCATTGCGCAGCTCAGCTATCACCTGCTCCAGCGACTTTTTATTGATTCCATTATCCTTCAGTAATCTGCTGATTTCATCATTTCCTAAGAGTAATGCTTGAAAGAGGTGTTCTACACTTACGTAATCATCACCAGACGCATTAGCTGTGGTAAAAGCGCGGTGCAATGCCGTGTTACTCTCACGACTTAAGCTCAGTGTTCCTCCAGAAACCTTAGCTCTGGAGTTGATAATAGAAGCTACCGTCTGTTCAAGCCGCTGCACATTCACACCGTGTTTATTCAATATATAGGGAGTAACACTCTCATCTGTTTCTAAGATAGCCTTGAGCAGGTGAGGAGTATCTACTATTTGTTGGTCATTCTCAAGCGTAATCTGTTGCGCTCTTTGAACGACTTCTTGAGTTTTAATGGTCAACTTATTTAAATCCATGTGTTCTTTTTAAATACAACGTGGAGATATCAAGTGGTATTCCATGAGCAAAAAACTGCTAAAAAGTCAGTATGTATAGGGTTTTCAAGACTTTTAGTCAGAAGGTTAAGGTGAGTCAAGCCTAAATGACATTCCTCCTCCTAAATAAACTCCTTGAATAGAGGAGGAGAGATTAATGAAGTAAGAATTTCTACCCCGGGTTAGAAATAAACTTTGTCCATGAGTAATGATTTGATTCCCTAATCCGAAAAGAAAAGAGTAACCTAAATCATAATCATCATGCTTATAAATTACTTCAGAAAACAGACTAACATTAGTACCTATGTCATTCGGGTTTAGGTTTTTAGAGGTTACGTCTTCAATTTCAGATCTGAATCTAGTGTAGTCACCAAATTCTCCCAGCATGGTGAGTTTTATTCCAAGGATTCGCCAGTCCATTTTTTTACCAGAACCATTGGCCGATGCTTCAGCGGTAATACCTCCTCCAAAGAATGATTTATTTCCTCCGGCTACCATGTCTAAAGGTCTAGCCGAATAATTCCCACCATGAAGAAAGCCACCTATAGCTACACAAGAGTGTTCTTTAGTTCTAACTTTATGGTATTGCACCGCACCAGAAAAAATATGGTTGTATTCACTTGGAGGTGGAAATATCTGAGGAGAGGTATAGTTCACATTTCCACTTACGTATGATTTAGTAACTGCAGTATCTCTATAAGTGGGCTTAATGAGGCTCGTAGATTCAGTATGGAAATTAGCTATGCCGTGTCTTACAGTACAATTCGATAGTATTATGATGGATATGAAAAATAATATGTGACCGAAGAATTTCATAACATTGGAGATGTAATAAGCTAATTTAAAAAATCAAAAATAGATTGTAATAGAAGTGGTCAATACTTCCCAATAGCTATCGGAATAGGCATGGACAAAAAATGAACATCAAACCTCCAACTTCAAACAGTTAACCTTTTACACTCAATCCCATTTCCCTACCACGACTTACCATAAACTCAAAAGCAGCATCCTTCTCATTCGGAATTTCACCATTCAGAATGGCATCTTTGATTTCTTTCTTTAAATCACCAATCGCTTTGCACGGCTTTAAGTTAAAGGTCTCCATAATCATTTCTCCAGTCACAGGAGGTTGAAAATTCCGTAGTCGGTCTTTTTCCTCAAGCTCTACGAGCTTTTGTTCTACTATCTCGTAATTGCGCAAGTATTTCTTGACTTTCTCTTCGTTTTTTGAGGTAATGTCTGCTTTGCACAGCTTCATTAAGTCATCTATGTCATCCCCAGCATCTACGAGTAACCTTCTGAGGGCGGAGTCTGAAATTTCTTCTTTAGTAAGCGCTATAGGCCTAAGGTGAAGCGCCACCAGTTTCTGCACATACTTCATCTTCTGATTCAGTGGCAGTTTCATGCGCTTAAAAATATCTGGAACCATTCGAGCTCCTAAGTCTTCATGCCCGTGAAAAGTCCATCCGTGATTCGGGTGAAAACGCTTGGTAGGCGGTTTGGCAATATCATGAAGAATAGCTGCCCATCTGAGCCAGAGGTCATATGTGTTTTCACACAAGTTATCCAATACCTGAATCGTATGGAAGAAATTGTCTTTATGACCTTGCCCATTTCTATATTCTACACCTCTTAGAGCAGCCATTTCAGGGAAAATTAAGTCCAGTAGTCCTGTAGAATTCAATAGCTTAAAACCCCTGGATGGGGTAGGAGCTAGAATCATTTTATTCAGTTCGTCCGCTATACGCTCTTTGGTAATGATTTCTATACGGTCAGCATTGTCTTTTATACTTTGGAAGGATTCGGATTCTATTTCAAAACCTAATTGCGCAGCGAATCTCACCGCGCGCATCATCCTCAGCGGGTCATCAGAATAAGTAGTATCAGGGTCAAGCGGAGTACGAATGGTTTTCGCTTTTAAATCGCCCAGTCCATTGAACGGGTCTATCACTTGACCAAAATTCTTTTGGTTGAGAGTGATGGCTAGGGCATTAATGGTAAAATCTCTTCTGCGCTGGTCGTCTTCTATAGTTCCTGGGCTTACACTCGGGTTCCTGCTGTCTCTCGAGTAACTTTCACTTCTAGCACCTACAAACTCCAGTTCTAAGTCTTCATACTTGAAAGCCGCAGTTCCATAAGTCTTGAACAGATTTACTTTTTTAACACCTAGCTTTTCCGCCACGGCTTGGGCCAGTTCCATACCATTCCCTTCCGTAACTATATCTATGTCTTTAGAAGGTCTTTTTAGCAGAAGGTCTCTTACATATCCACCTATCACAAATGCGCGCTCGTTCTTCTCATCTGCTACTTTTCCGCAGATACGAAATACCTCATGGCTGATATGCTCTTTTAGATTCATTTTGGCTGGCGCAAAAGTAATTTTCTCTCACGTTTAGTAGAAGAGAAAATGTAAACAGTAAACATTTAGGAATCTCAGATTTCCTTACTTCTCCAAATAAGCCTCTACGTTATTAAAAATCCTATCGGCTATTTCCTCTTGAGATGCTTTCTCGAATGAGTTCCCAGTTACTTTCTCATAAAGTTCTATGTACCTGTCTGTAATCTTCGCTACAAATTCCTGTGGCATGTCTGGCATCTGCTGTCCATCCTTGCCCATAAAGTTTTCACCAATGAGCCATTCTCTTACAAACTCTTTGCTGAGCTGTTTCTGAGGTTCATGTGCCGCTTGTCTTTCTTCATATCCATCAGCATAAAAATAACGAGAAGAATCAGGCGTGTGTATCTCATCCATAAGGGTAAGCACACCATTCCTCATCCCGAATTCATACTTCGTATCTACCAGAATAAGACCTTTCTTCTGAGCCATTTCAGTTCCTCTCTTGAAAAGTGCTCTTGTACACGCTTCTAGCTGGTTGAGCGTTTTTTTATCCACTATTCCCTGGGCTAAAATTTCTTCTCTAGAAATGTCTTCATCATGTCCTTCTTCAGCCTTAGTAGCTGGAGTTATAATCGGTTCAGGAAATTTATCATGTTCCTTCATTCCGTCAGGCATGGCCACACCACATAGCTCACGTTTTCCTGCTTTGTACTCTCTCCAAGCATGTCCTGTGAGATATCCTCTAATCACCATTTCTAGTGGAATAGGGTCGCATCGGTGACCTACGGCTACATTAGGGTCAGGAGTAGAAAGCAGCCAGTTCGGCACTATATCTTCAGTTTC
>CAZTVP010000226.1:0-4984 GCA_964616995.1 uncultured Comamonadaceae bacterium | reverse complement strand
CTCGTCTGTTCAAGTGGACCATACCAATTTTTAAATGAAGAATACAATAGTAATTACTTTAGTGATTTCAGGAATTGGGATATAGGAGAAGCTAATGTTATACTCCAAGGAGAAGAACAAAACTTATACGAAGCCTCAGGGCAGTTCATTTGGGGAGGTTCTGGATCAAATCTTTCATCAGGCGCCTACTCAAATGGTTTAGGTAGAATATTTCTATATCATTTAGCGGACTCACCTGGTTACAATAGCGGAAGTTGGGTCAAAGATGGAACATACAGTGAATTGCGATCAGAACTAGTGGCGTTTGAAAAAGTAAATGGAGATTCTGGAGGAATTATGTTATCCGATTCTGAGGTATTAAATGTTCAAGAAGCTTCAGTAAACAGTTCAATTAAAATCTTCCCAAACCCATCTAAAAACAACCTAACCATCCAATCAGAATCCATCATTTCATCTATTCAAATTACTAATACTTTAGGAGAAATTGTCCTCCAGACGGTATCCGAAAAACCTAAAGAACAGCTGGATATTTCTCATCTAAAATCAGGGATTTATATGGTATTCATAAAGCTAAAAGACGGAAGAATATATACCCAAAGACTCATCAAAGAGTAACCTCCACAATCTCACCTTCTCTCAGATAAACCAGATAGCCCTTAGGAGGAAGACCTGTCATTTCACTGAGCAAATTCATATAATTCTTTACCTGCTCAGAATGGTGAAGGCTTGTTTCACCCGTTTTATAATCTACTACTACTACTTCATTCTCAAATAACATTACACGGTCTGGAATGAACTCGTTTCCTTCTGAGTCTATCAATCTCTTCTCGTTATACACCACTTTAGGTTCAGTGAACCATTCGTTCCACAACTCCTGAGTAGCAAGTTGTTTCAAGCTAACTACTAAAGGTTCATCATCCAACTCTAGTGCAGCCTTTTTTACTCGAGAATTCCAGTCTTTCTCAAACTTGATTTCTGCTAAAAAAGCATGTACTTCTATCCCAGAGACTCTTTCTGCTAATCCAAACGGTAAGTCCAATGTGTCCTTTTTAGAGAACTTAAACACCAGTCGATTTCTCCAGTCGTGAACTTCCGTAGCTGGCATTAGCTCTTCCAGTTCTGCTGATTCTAACTGGTCTTTCTTTCTCTTGGTAGATTTTTTTCCAAAAGAAAATGGCTTTTCATCTGTAAGTTCATGGGAGAAACTGGTTTGGATTATTTCCAAGAAATCCTTGTAAATCCTCTCCTTACATTTAGAATCTAGCAGCATATACAACTCCTGACTAGCACGAGTCAATGCCACATATAGCACATTCAAATCATCCAAATAAGCCTCTTCTTTTTCTCGGTCTGAAGCTTTTTTTAATCCTTCATACTTCAGTGCTTGACCCTGATGGTCTTGAAAAAACCCACCACTTGAATGCATGGTTCTATTCAGTGGAAGGTCTAATGCGTCCAAGTTATACCAGAGTTCTGATGACCTACCTTTAGAGAATGGCTGCGCATGTATGACCACAGGAAATTCCAGCCCTTTAGACTTGTGCACCGTCATTAATTTCACGCTGTTTTTATCCTCAGGGGTGGAGAGGCTTACATCATCATTCTCCTCCCAGTATTCTAAGAACTGCCTTACCGTGCTTACACCTCGCTTTCCCGCACTAAATGCGAAATCTAAGAACGTCTCCACGTAGCCATCTACCCCCTTATCTAATCCTAAATAGGCTAGTATTTCATAAATAATTTCTAATGCAGATAGCTGTTTCCAGCGGTGCAATGGTGGCTTCTCTCCACACTTCACCTTCAAGTAGTTTTCTATGACTACTTGTTTCTCTTTTTTATCCTCACTTACACTTTTTAGTCTGAGTACATCATGTGCTAGCAAGTCTGAATTTCCCTCATCATCTAACGCTTCTAGTGCTGAAAGTACTTCAGTATTTATGACATTGTCTTCTTGTTCGGTGCTGTAGCGCAACATGGCCAGTAAGAGTCTCACCTTTACACTTTGGCTCAGGAATAATCCTTCGGCAGAGCTGGTTTTAATTCCTTGACTATCTAAAAACGTAGCTATTTCAGCTAATCTATTTTTCTTCCTAGCCAGTATGACTATGTCTCCTTTATCAAAATCTCTAGCTTCAGCATCTCGAATAATCTCTAAAAGTTTATCCAAGTCTGGAGTTTCATCATCTTCTGTGGTGTACTGCGTAAGTTCCACGTATCCATCTTCTTTTTGAATATTCGGGGTTTGTCTAACACCTTTATACATACTATGCCCTAGAGGTGGTAAGTAATCATAATAACCTTCAAAAAGTAAATTATTGAACTCTACTACTTCTGCTGAAGACCTATAATTGGTAGAAAGCTCTTTGATTTCACTGGCAGACTTGAGCTGCTGCTCTGCTTCTTTGAGTATGAAGTCGTCTTCATCGTATTTCATACTGGGCAGTGATGAAAACAACTCGAAATCTCCATTTCTCCATCGGTAGATAGCTTGTTTACTATCTCCTACCAGCATGGTCATTTGACCTTTAGCCAGTGTATGTGTGATGAGAGGAAGAAAATTATGCCACTGAGAAATACTCGTATCCTGGAACTCGTCTATAAGGTAATACTTGTAACGCTCTCCCAAACGCTCATAAATGAAGGGAGCCGGATTGTCCTTGACTACATCTGATATGATTTGTGTGAAATCAGAGATGAGCAGTACATTGTTATCCTCTTTGTACTGTTCCAGTCGTTCTTTATAATCCGTAACCAGTGCCAACTGGTAACACTTGGCTCCTATTCCTCTTATGATTTTAAGCTCATCTAATAAGGGAATTAATTCATCTAGCGCTGTAAGCACAAGACTATTCACTACCTCGTATTCTCCTCCTTTTTCTAAAACCTTAGCTTTAAAAATATCTCCTGAAGCCCGCCTATCTGAAGCTGTTTTAGGATAATCCAGAAAAGAGTAAAATTCTTTGTTTATCCAGTTTTTCAAGTGATGAAAAACAGCATCCTGCACTAGAGAAATATCACGCTGCATTTGTTCCTGAAGTGCTTTGGCTCTTTTTATCAGCTTGCTTTGCACCGCGTTTAATTCTTTCTGAACTTCTGCATAATCAGAAAAAGTCTTGGCATTTATAGCTTCTAAATTCTTCTGAGCTACCTCATCAGAATTACTCTTATAAAATGAGATGAGACTTGTACGGAGATAAGTGGATTTTTCCTCGTCTAATCGGTGTTTCAGAAAATCAAAAAGCGTGGCGGTCAACTCAGGGTATTTTCCTGTGTCTCTCAGCTGGTCAGCCACAAGTTCAGTAATGACTTTTTCGGTATCCATTTCCACCTCGAAGTCTGTAGAGAGTTTTAAATCCCGAGAAAAAGACTTAATGATTTTATGTACGAAGCTGTCTATGGTTTGCACCGCGAAATCCGAGTAATGATGCAGAATATGCTCATGCATTTTACTAGCTCTGCGCTGAAGCTCCTTTGGAGTGCATTTAGCATGAGTTAGAATGTCGGATGCCTTTTCGTTATTGTCCAGTGCTTCATCCTCAGAGAACTCTTTTAGCCATTCTAGGATTCTGGTTTTCATTTCATTGGCAGCTTTTTTAGTAAAAGTTACCGCTAGAATGTGCTTATACGCCCACGGAGAATCATACTGAAGTGCTAGCTTCAAGTATTCACTTGTGAGCGTGTAGGTTTTTCCAGAACCTGCACCAGATTTATATATCAAAAAAAGGGAGCTCAAGGCTCCCCAAATTTGGCAATTTTCAATTTACTAGTTGGTCGTTTTAGTAAGATACTTGCTAACAAGTGCGCTTAGCTTAGTATCTGTTAATCCCTCAGCCGAGGCTGATTCTGGATTAGGGTTCGGTTTCACCTAAAAACCGTAGGTCAGTGTATCGTATGTATCTAACATTTGGTCTAAATCCTGCCTATCAACTACTCTATCGTGATTAATATCTGCAGCACTAGCCCCAGCAGTACCGTACTCTATAAGTACGATCCTTAGGTCAGCTATATCTATTTTTTCAGACCTGTTTATGTCTCCATATTTGAAGACTACTTCTTGATAATCTACTATACCGTTACAGTTGTTATCTGTACCTCCATTAGAAGGTTTGGCCTTAGGATTTATCCTGAAGTTTAGGTCGTTACAGTCAGTTCCTCCATGTTCATAAGAGAAGAAACCGTCTCCGTCAAAGTCTTTAGTAATACTTCTACTCTGACTAAATGCAGAGGAAGCAGTAAGAAGTGCAGTAGTAAGCACTAGGGCGGTCATAAGTGTTTTCATTATTTTCAGTAATCTAGAGAGATTAGGTCTAGGATACGTGAGGTAATGAAAAGGGTTACGAGATTTAATCGAAATGCAATAACAAGCAGACCACACCCTCAAAAAAAGTCCATCAAAAAACCCTAAAGGACATTACCTTTAGGGTTTTTCTCTCTAATTATTATCTTAAATGATCTACAACAAACCCGCGTCTATCATAGCCTGAAAAGAGTCTTCCATGGTTTCTTTCATAGGTCTGAACTCCATGTTTAACTCTTTTTTGATTTTAGAGTTATCTGCCTTCCATGGCACATTTACATTATTTCTAATGAACTTTCTGGTGAAGAGTTTATTGGTCATAGGCCCTACTATCATCAGCAACCATTTAGGAAGAGCTTTCTTTGGAAGTGGATATTTATCTCCATACTTAGACAGTAAAACTGTTCCCATTTCTAAGAAGTTCGTGTTATGCGCTGAAGTGATATATCTTCCCTTAGCTTCTGGTATATAACCTGCTTTCACATGTGCTTGAGATACGTCTCTTACATCTACCAACCCAATACCCATTTTAGGAGCTCCCATTTTCATTTCACCTCCACCAAGCATTTTAAGAATATTAGCGCTTTCAGATGTGGTGGCTTTAGCATTAAGCGGAGGTCCCATAACCAGACTCATGTTAACCGTAACTAAATCCCATTTATTTTGAGCTTCAGCCATTTCCCAAGC
>CAZTVP010000225.1:3130-4988 GCA_964616995.1 uncultured Comamonadaceae bacterium | reverse complement strand
ACTTGGAATAAGGAGTACTTCCCACAGCCAAAGCGCATGGTAGATGAGCTTAAAGCCGATGGATTTAAAACCGTAGTTATCATAGACCCTGGAATTAAGGTGGAAAAAGGTTATGACGTGTTTGAAGACGCTCTGGCTAAGGACTACTTCTGTAAGCGTGCGGATGGCCCTTACATGCAGGGAAAAGTATGGCCGGGAGAATGCTATTTCCCTGATTTTACCAAGCCAGAAGTAAGAGAATGGTGGGCAGATTTATTCAAAGAGCTCATAGAAGACATAGGTGTAAAAGGTGTGTGGAATGACATGAACGAGCCTGCAGTTATGGAAGTGCCGAATAAGACTTTTCCAGATGATGTAAGGCATGATTACGATGGAAATCCATGCAGCCACAGGAAAGCGCATAATGTGTATGGAATGCAGATGGCCAGAGCCACTTTTGCAGGTTTGAAAAAATTCGGCCACCCAAAGAGACCGTTTGTAATTACCAGAGCGGCATACAGTGGAACACAGCGTTACACTTCTACTTGGACTGGAGATAATGTGGCCACTTGGGAGCATTTATGGATAGCTAATATCCAAGCCCAGCGAATGGCCATGTCTGGATTTAGCTTTGCTGGAAGTGATATTGGTGGTTTTGCGGAACAGCCAAATGGTGAGTTATACGCCCGTTGGATTCAGTTAGGGATTTTTCATCCGTTCTGCAGAACACACTCCTCAGGAGACCATGGCGACCAAGAACCGTGGATGTTCGGAGATGAAGTGACAGATATAGTGAGAAAATTCATTGAGCTAAGATATCAGTTGCTACCATATTTGTACACCACGTTCTGGAACTACCTGAACGATGGAACTCCCATGTTAAAATCGCTGGTGCTGTATGACCAAGAAGATGCTCAAACACACCATAGAACAGATGAATTCATCTTTGGGAGTCAGATATTGGTAGTGCCGATTCTAGAACCTAATTCTAAAGGAAGAAGACTATACATGCCAAGAGGAAACTGGTACCATCTGTGGGATGATGCTTATTACGAAGGAGGAAAAGAAATGTGGATAGATGCAGATTTAGACTCAGCACCTATCTTCATTAAAGAAGGAGCCATCATTCCTAAATATCCCATTCAGCAGTATGTGGGAGAACAAGTCATCCAGCAGGTAGAATTAGATGTGTATTTCAAACTAGGAGAGGAGAAATCGTTCCTTTATGATGATGAGCATGATGGATACAATTATACCAAAGGTCAGTACAGTTTCAGAACATTCAAGCTCAAAGGAGAAGAGAACGAACTGATAATCAGACAGCACAAAACAGGGAAATTCGATGCTTCTTATGACACGTTTAAAGTAACGCTAAAGGGAATACCATTTGGCATTACGAAAATCGAGATAGACAAAGAAGAATTAGACCTTTCGCAATTTGACAGACACGATAATTCGTTTGTGATAGCTAAGGATTTTAGTGAGATTCATGTGGTAGGCTAGTTTGATTTAATAATGTGATTATGTGCAGATGTGCTAATCGCTATCACTAATTCTTTAATTTTCAAATTAAGTGTTAGTTAATAGTAATATATGCGTTTGAATTGCAGCCAAAATGAATGAATAAACTCTGTTTTGGCTGCTGTTAAAGCTGCTTAATGTCTAAAAGTGAATGGGAGAAGCGCAGAATAAGCGAAGTTTTAGTGGTAAGACCAAGTGTATTCTACCATGTCTTCAAAGTTGTTACTGAATAAGACATAGCCATCTCCATTATACCGAGACGTCCAAAAAATAAGTTCACTTTTTCCATTGTTATCGTAATCACCTGCATCTACAAGGGTGACATTTGAATAATCATCATCAGTGAACTCGTCTCCAA
>CAZTVP010000225.1:0-3120 GCA_964616995.1 uncultured Comamonadaceae bacterium | reverse complement strand
AATGTAACTTTCATCAATTAATTCGTTCAGAATTTTTATAAATCCCAAGGAATCAATATGAAACCAAAGTGAATAATCTACAAAATCTTTATCATCATTATAAGATTGTATCCCCAAATGGATAAGTTGATGATTCAAATTGGATTTATATGATTTCAAACAAGCCAGCTTCGTTCCTTCAGAAACATCCATTTCCAAAAAAGTGGCCAAGTACTTTCTGTAATAAGGAGCTAAAGTCTCCTTGGTGGATGCTTCTGGAATAAACGGTTTCCATCTTTCAGGGTCTTTATAGTTGGGTTCACTTACTAAAGTTAAAGGTCTAACATTTTCACGTTGTTCCCAAGAACTGAAATCTTTTGAGGCTTTTCCTATAGTAGGTAAACCATCAGATTCTGGCTGCTGATAAGCATCTCTAGAGTCTGCCCAGGGTGAGTCACTAAAACGCAGTGGTGTAGATGAAGAATTAAAATTTCCAATATTCTTTCCGTCTAATGCTATGGTCCAATTAACTCGACTTGGATAGACGAGAGAGTCTCTAATTTTGTCTTCCAAAGAGTTCCAGCGGCCATCTGATTTGTAAAAAAGAACACGAGCTATTTTTTTGGTAGAATCAGCTTCGTATCTACTGAACTCTGGCCAATTAATGTCTTGAGTTTCCAGAACTCCTACATATAAATAGTTTTCATTTTTGATTAAGCATGTATAGCTTGAGGATATAATTGCTAGAGTAATTATTATGAAGACTGAAATCCTGTTCATTCTTTGCTTTATTTCAAAGTTAACCGCAAATACTTCTTGTTATAAACGTAGTTAACCAGAACATCCTTGTTCTGTTAATGCCATGTCATAAAAGTAAAACATTTATTTAGCTCAGTTAAAGTTCAATTATTTTCCTAATGCACGAAGGAATCACCTAGCTTTATCGTCTAACCTTTAAATGCTAATTTTTATCTTATGAATTGTAAATCGTTCATTCTAGGTCTTATTGCCCTTTGCACCGCGCTTACTGTTTTCAGTCAGCTTGAAGGAGACGCCATATTTGCTCAAGACCAAATAGTAACTATTGAACTGAATTTTCCTGAATCTAACTTTTGGAATACGCTTACTACCAATTATGAAGATGCCACATACACTTGGGCTAATTTAACGCTTACTGATAACTCTGGAGAGCAGTTATTTGATAGCGTGGGAGTGAGGCTAAAAGGAAATTCCAGCTATAATCACCCTGGGAATAAGAAAGCGTTTAAGATAGATTTTAATAAGTATGTAACCGGTCAAAACTATGATGGACTGAAGAAACTCAACTTTAGTAATGGTTTCAAAGACCCTTCGATTATTCGAGAGAAAATTTTCTTTGATGTGAGTCATGCAGCAGGAGTGAAGGCTCCTAGAACCAGTTTTGCTAATGTGTATATGAACGGGACTTTCTGGGGATTTTACACTGTAGTAGAGCAGATAGATGACCAGTTCCTGGATTGGGCTATTCTTGATGACGATGGCAATTTATTTAAGGCGGGAGATAACTTTGACCCAGGAGAAGGGGCCGCTGATTTAGAGTATTACGGAGATGCTCAGTCTAGTTATGAGGGGCGTTATGAGCTCAAAACCAATGAGGAAGAAAATGATTGGACTGACTTAGTAGAATTTTTAGACTGGGTAAATAATAGCTCAGATGAGGAATTTGCTGCGCAATTAGAAGAAAAAATCGAACTCACAGATTTTCTCCGCTCATTAGCTCTGGATAATCTTTTTAGCAATCTAGACAGTTACCTCGGCTCTGCTCGTAACTATTACATCTATCATAATTCAACTACAGATAAGTGGGAATGGATAAAGTGGGACGGAAATGAAGCTTTCGGTAGATATACAAATGGAGTAAACGGCATGGAAACGCTAGCGCTGGACTACGTAAATAGTTCTAGACCATTAATAGAGCGCATCTATAACGATAACGAGTTATACCAGCAGTACTTAATAGAAATGTGTGACATTACGGAGAACTATTTCAATTCTAATTACATAGACACTCGAATAGATGAAGTAGTAGAACTCATCCAAGAATCGGTTTATGCTGACACAGAGAAGCAGTACAGTAATGAGGATTTTGATACCAATATAGAATCCAATCTCTCTGAAGGTGGAGGTGGCCCAGGTGGAGGCGGCCCAGGTGGAGGAAGTGTTTTAGGTCTGAAGTCCTTTGTAGCTAATAAATCTGCTCATGTAGCAGAAAACTTAGACTGTACTATTTCGGTTTCTGAAGTTGCCGAGAATCAGATTTCAGTATTTCCTAATCCCGCAGAAACTTCACTTACAATCAGCACTGAGACGAATGAGATATCCTCAATTAGCTTAATAAATACGCTCGGTCAGCAGGTATATGTGGCTGAAGCCATAATTCCTAAAACTATAGATGTTAGTGAGCTAGAAAGCGGGCTGTATTTTCTAGCGGTGCAATGGGTTGATAACACCAATTCAACTCTTAAAGTTCAGGTGAAGTAGTTTCCTTTTTTTGCGAATTCATTCCTAGCTAATTTTGTGAGATATGAATCGCAGTGATTATGAAACCAGGAAAAGAAAAAACCCCATGGCCTACAGCTAGAGCCATGTCTCAGGTTTATGAGATGAATCTTTGGGGTGGGAAAAAGGGAGAGTATTATTCTGGTGACGGCTCTCATGATTCAGAAACAGTGAAGTCCTATGTGGACTTAGTTATTGAAGTCTTAGCATCTTTCTCTCAGTCAGTATCCGTATTGGATTTAGGTTGTGGTGATTTTAATGTGGGAAAGCATTTCTTAACGCATTGCACCGCTTACACTGCTGTAGATATAGTTCCAGATCTCATAGCCCATAATCAAAAGATATTCTCTGCTTCTCATTTAACGTTCAAGTGTCTAGATATAGCTAAAGATGAATGGCCTAAAGCTGAAGTGGTTATCCTAAGACAAGTGCTGCAGCATTTAAACAATAAAGAAATTCTTCAAATCTGCGGGAAACTTACATCGTACTCAAAGGTGATTTTAACCGAACACCTTCCAAACGGTGAGTTTGTGCCCAATATGGATATCATTTCAGGTCGTGGCACTCGACTGAAGAAAAATAGTGGAGTTAGATTAAGTGAAG
>CAZTVP010000224.1:0-4995 GCA_964616995.1 uncultured Comamonadaceae bacterium | reverse complement strand
CATGTGATGATATCTCTTGGGTTCCAGATGGAAATCTATATGCCATAACAGGTGTTCCCGTAAACTCAACCTATGTTTTTGAATTCACTACTAATGATGGTAGCGTTTCTAACAGTGTATCCATAACTACTTCTTCTTGTCAAGATGAAATCCAAGGTTGTACGAATGAGTTTGCGGTGAACTACAATCCTAATGCTTCTATCGAAGATGGGACCTGCGTTTATGATGAAACCATTTGCGATTGTGTAGGAAATGAGCATACCATTGGCGTACTGTCATGGCTTGGTGATGGATTTGAAGACAATGGAGGATTTGTCTGGGACGAAAACACGAATCTAGAAGTCTATTTCAACTGTGAAGAGTGGGGTTATGACTGCGGAGATATAGCCGGTGCTCCTGCTTTAGATCCCTTTCAGGTATGTTCAGGTGGGCTTCCACCGAATAATGGATGTATAGATGATGGTACAGAATGCCTGCCTATTTCTATGGAGTTTGTGCAAGTTCAGTGTGCCGATAGCAATGGTGACGGTACCGTTACACCTACTTTCAGCATAGATTTTAATGTTGAGGGAGAATGCATAGTAGAAGAATTATGCTTTAGTATTAACGGAGGAGATTTCACCTGTCTTAGTCTTCCAGATTTTGACTTAATAGTAGGTGACGGAGAAGGCATAAACTTGATTAACACGACACCTAATGCAGTTTATGAACTTTATTTTACCACTTCAGATGGTATTTCTGCGGTGCAAAGTTTCACCAACGGATCTTGTGAAGGCGTAATAATAGGTTGTACAAATGAATACGCGGATAACTACAATCCAGAAGCAGAAAGTGATGATGGAAGCTGCATCTATTCTGAAACTATTTGTGACTGTGTCGGAACAGAGCACTCTTTAGGTGTATTGACATGGTTAGGAGATAATTTCGAAGATGTAGGAGGAACAGAGTTCTTCTGGGAAGGACTCCCCGTTGACTTTAATTGTTCTACTTGGGGATATGATTGTGGAGATATTGAAGGAGCACCAGATGAAGACCCATTTAGCGTGTGTTCTGGTCAGTTACCTCCTAATAACGGGTGTTTAGAAACTGCGGAGTGTATTCCATTTGATCTTGAGCTAGAAGAAAATTGTTTCTTTGATACTCAAAGTCAGTCTTGGATACCAAGAGTCTTAGTTACAGCATATTTCCCAGGAGACTGTTTCGTCACTAATGTTTGTGAGGTCAGTTCAGGTAATCCAGAAACGTGTTATGTTCTTCAAGATTCAGATATTTTTCTAGAATCTGGTGAAGGGGTGTTTATTCCAGTAGAAGGAGGTGCATTTTATACCATCACGGTAATAACTCCTGACGGAGAAATAGACGATACTATTTTCATAGGAGACTGTAATGATGCCACTCTTGGCTGTACGAATGAGTATGCTTTCAATTATGACCCGGATGCTGATGCGGAAGATGGTTCTTGTATGTATGATGAAAACATTTGTGACTGTGCAGGTAACTCACACACTATTGGAGTTCTATCTTGGATTGGAGATGGTTTTGAAGATATTGGAGGTACCGAGTTTACATGGGATGGACAACCAGTAGATTTTAACTGTGCTATATGGGGTTATGACTGTGGAGATATAGAAACTACCGAAACTGGAGACCCTTATGATGTGTGTGGTGGAGGCATTCCACCGAATAACGGCTGTGGGATAGATGAAGTATTCGGATGTACAGACGTTACAGCTTTAAATTATAACCCAAATGCTACCATAGATGACGGCACTTGTGAATTTGAAGAACAAGTGTTTGGATGTACTGACCCTGAGGCTTCCAACTATAACCCTATGGCTAATGTAGATAACGGAACATGCCAGTATGATGTTTTCGGATGTACAGACCCTATGGCTAACAATTACAATCCATTAGCTACTATAGACAACGGCACATGTATCTATACCGATATTCTAGGTTGTACTGACCCTAACGCTAATAATTACAATAGTTTCGCTACGGTGGATGATGGCTCTTGCACATACGGCTGTGCTCTCCCAGAGATTCAACTATTGAGTATATGTCAGCCAGGTGAAGAAGACGGATATTACATACAAATGAATGTGACAGACGTAGGTGGTGCATCTCCGTATTCTATAGCCAATAATGGAAATGGACAAACCCTAATTCTGAATCAAACGGGGCAGTTTACTTTTGGCCCATTTGATAATAATGCGAGTGTAGTTTTAACCGCTACATCTATGGTTACGGAAAACTGTTCTTATGTTAGTCCAGTAATTACTCATAGCTGTTCTCAAGAAGAAATAGAAGGTTGTACAGATGATGATGCTTTAAACTATGATCCGTTAGCCACAGTAGATGATGGCTCATGTATATTCGATTGTGATTATCCGATTTTACTCTATTCTACTACATGTGAAGATGGAGAAGAAGACCATTTCTATATAGAAATAGAGGTAGAATCACTAGGAAATGGAGCTCCATATCTCATAACTAATAACTATGATGATGAGACTTTTACTCTAAACTTTATGGGAACTATTTCACTAGGACCGTATGAAAACAACTCACAAATTTTATACAACATAGCCTCTGAAACATTAGAAGGATGTAACCTAACTAGTACAGTACTCACAGATGATTGTGAACCTTCAGAAACCGAAGGATGTACTGATCCGTTAGCAGAAAACTATGACCAGGAAGCTACCATTGATGATGGATCATGTATCTATGATTTCACCATCTGTGACTGTTCTGATAATACACATAGTCCGGCTGTTCTTTCTCAGCTAGGAGATGGTATAGCCAATGATGGAGCTCTAGATTTTAACTGTGAAACCTGGGGATACGATTGTGGAGATATAGCTGGAGTGCCAGATAATGATCCTTTTGGAGTGTGTGACGGGAATTATCCTGACATGTTTGGATGTATTTCAAGTGTTAGCGAGCTATTAATACCAGAGATTCAGGTTTATCCAAATCCAAGTAATGGTATGGTGTTCATACAGCTGAAAGGACTTGATTTATCTAATACCTCATTGTCTTTGTATAATACCATAGGTGAACTTGTTATACACGACCAAGTAAGAAAGAGTGAATTCTCGTTAGATTTAAATGGAGAAAATTTATCCAAAGGACTCTATTTTATTAGAATTTCAGATGGAAATCGAATCCTAGAGGAAAAATTATTACTAAAAGATTAAATCCTTTTTAACTAAAACAAAAGCCCAGACGCATAATGTTTGGGCTTTTTTTATGCAACTATCATCCACTCTAACTGTATTTAACTAGATTTATGTGTACGTAATCTAATGAACCTTCTAAAATCGGCCATACTGTGTTTTGCGCTAGCTGCATTAGCTCTATCTAATAACCTATTTTCTCAGAATAACTCCAGCTGTACTTTAGCACCTGGTTTAGATATCCAGTATGATCAACAACTGGATAGTCTTACTAACCTAAGAATATTCTCAGATACCGGTAAAGATGCTGAAGTGGTTTCAGGGAGTTTTTACTCCTGTGATAACCAAATCGGAGGAAGGCTAGAGATCCATCTAGAGAGTATAGAAATACCTAATGCAGGATGGGATTTAAAACTAACTCTAGGGTCACCTTCTGATTGGGATAACTGGTCTAACCAAGACTTTCCCACAAGCTATAGAGATGATTCAGGTACCGTAGAAGATGAATACTTAAGCTGGTTTTATTACATCATAGAAAGCGGATCACTCACTGGCTGGGGAGAGTGGGAAGGTGCAGAATTAAGTATAGCTCACTCTCCAGCTAATAATTTTTTCGGTTTTGAAGTAGGCATAAACGCTAATGATTTCAATCCTAATTTCGGAGCTAAAACATGGATGACATTAAGCGGAAGCTCCTACTTAAATGATTCAGATATTCTGGTTGAAGATCTAGAGCTTACGGCTTCTCTTAACTTAGATTTTCTAGAATGTACAGATACCGATCCCTTCTTTAACCTCCCAGTAATACCTCCTGCTGTGCATGACTGCTCCTTTACACAAATAGTTTATACAGGTATTATTCCTTCAGATAATAATTCTATTACCGTAGTTCAGACTAATGGATGTCAAGCCACCGTACAAAACACCTTAGGTGAGCCGCTAACAATTATGAATCTTCAGCCTGGTTTGAATGAGTTCGAAATAAAAAATGAAGACCTATGTGGTAATCTTCAGGAAAGGACTTATGTCATAAATATTATACCATGTGAAGGTGAGCCATTACTATGTGAACCCTTTAACGCTGGCCCAGATAAATTTATAGTAGATTGTGGTCAGGATCTTCCTTTTTCTCTTCAAGCCGAAAAACCTTGTTCTACCTCAGGAGCGTGGGAGGTAGTTTCTGGAGGATTCATAGCAGAAACTTCTAACCCGAATTCTCTCTTTAGCCCTGAGTTTGGTATTAACACCTTAGTATGGAAGACGACATGTAATGGTGTTTTTCTGACTGACACGGTCATAATTGAATTGTTAGAAAACGACTTTGAGAATCCTACTACAGGTTCAGACCTTAGTATAAACCTGTGTAATGGAGCTTCGCTAGAGCTTAATGGGAATGAATTTGAAGAACCTATAAACCCGTTTTGGGTTCAGCAGTCTGGTCCTAGTGTTGAGTTCTCAGATCCATTCGATGCTCATTCTCTCATTCAATTCACTGAACCAGGAGAGTATGTTTTCCGCTGGCAGTACATAGATCTCTGTGGCTCATTAAAATTTGATGACCAAACTGTTTCGCTTATACCTGATCCGCTGAATCAAACTATTGACTGCTCACAAACCACCACTTTAGAAGAAATTCCCTCAGTATATGAACTAAATGGACTCACACTCGGTGATGACTTAAATGGTGAATGGAGCATAGAATCTGAGTCAATTCTAATCATTGAAGATGAAGAAGAAGCTAATACTAATGTTACTGCTTTAACTTTTGGTACGCATATCTTCACTTGGAATCTTTCTAATCCTTCTTGCCTGA
>CAZTVP010000223.1:639-5001 GCA_964616995.1 uncultured Comamonadaceae bacterium | reverse complement strand
TAATGCTTTAGAAGGATTAAAGGTGGTAGATATTATAGAAAGAATGTATCAGTCTGCTGAGAGGCCTCTTAAATTAGCTGCGCAAAAAGCAGAAGTTACTCCCAACTAACGGTTTCAATTAAAGCTCCGTACTTTATGAGTAAAGTTCATGAAATTTCGTACTCGGAATTGACAGGAAGGTATCCATTTTTGAAGAATGTATCCTTGAACTTTTCCCAAGATTGGAGTGAAATAGATAGTGGGAATAAGTACTATGGAATCTTTAATGATGCTGATTTAGCTGGAGCTTTTACCCTTTATGAATCTAAACGCTCAGGTCTTAACCATATCAGTAATCCTCCTTTTTTTCAGAATATAGGGCTATGGATAGCAGATGCTGGCAAGAATACCTATTACCAGCAGACATTTATAAAACAGCAGCTTCAAGCCATTTGTGATTTTCTCTCAGAAAAGAAGTGGGTGAATATCTGTTTACCTGTTAGCTTGGATGACGTTCAACCTTTTTTCTGGGATAAGTATGAATGTAGAGTTCGCTATACCTATTTGCAACGCAGAGAAGACTTTACCAGCCTACAAAACGCTAGCAAAGGATTTAAAAGTGCGGTTAAAAGTCTGAAAAATAAAGAATTAAGGGTGAATAGTAGCAAAACTGCGGAAAATAGAAATTTGCTTTTAGCTGAAGTATCCAAAACTAGAAATGGTAAGGATTTCAACTATTTCCAAAAGTTACTTGATAAATTGATGCAGTGGGATGGCTTTAAGATTTGTACTGTAGAATCTGAAGGAGGTAAAGCAGTAGCAGCTGGAACTTGCTCTGGTAAAACGTTCACTTATATATTAGGCGGTGGAGATAAAGTAAGAGGAATTCCGCTGGGTACTGCTGCTTTAGTGAATCTCATTCAATCTTTAGACGAAAAGGTAGTCAACATAGATTTCGAAGGAAGCATGTTACCTGGGGTAGAAAAATACTTTAGGTCTGCGGGAGGTGTTTTGACACCTTTTTATCATTTGTCCAAAGTGCCTAAAGTCATTAAGGCTAAGGAAATAATCAGCTAATCTGAGGATTATATTTCCAACCCCATTACTATGATATCATCCACTTGTTCTTCTTTTCCTTTCCAGTTATAGAATGCTTTTTTAATTTCTAGAAGCTCTCCATTCATGTCCTTAGCGTTGAATGATTTTAAGATTTCTATGAAACGCTTCTTCATGAGCTTTTTACCATCCTCTCCTCCGAACTGATCAGGCATTCCGTCACTGGTAAAGTAAACTTTGTCTCCTGAATTGAGCTCAATTTGAGTACAGTCAAAGTCTTTTACTTTGTATTCATGAGTTCCTCCTACACCTCTTCTATTTCCTTTAAAAATTTCTATTTCTGTTTGTCTTTTGAGGTATAAATCTTGGAACGCACCGCTAAACTCCATTACACGAGACTCCTTATTATACCTACATAAAGAAATGTCCATTCCAGTACTGACTATATTTCCGTTTTCTCGTTGTTTTAAACGATCTATAATGTGTTTATCTAAAAGATGAAGAATCTCATTAGGTTTTAAGTCCTGACGTTTATTCACGATTTCACTCAGTAAATGCGCACCAGACATAGCCATAAGTGCACCTGGAACTCCATGTCCTGTGCAGTCGGCAGATGCTATCCAAATGTGTTTTTCTGTAGGCTGACACCAGTAAAAGTCTCCGCTAACAATGTCTTTCGCTTTGTAAAATACAAAGGCGTCTTTAAAAGAATTTTTAATTTGACTAATCTTAGGAAGCGTCAGCTTTTGTATCTTCTTAGCCACTTGAATGCTGTCCGTAGTCTGATTGAAATTGTACTCGAGTACCTTATTTATTCTTTCTGTTTCTAATGCTTGGTCATTCAACTTTTGGTTCACTACCCTAAGCTCCTTCGTCCTTTCAAAAATAGTCTTCTCCATTCGCTGGAGTAACTTTTCAGTTCTTAATTCAGATTCTATCTGTGTAGTTTCATCTAGAAAGCAAATAATGATGCTTATGACATTGTCTACTTTTCTACTCACCATATTTACGTTGATATGCTTCTTATGGCCTTTAAATGAACGAAGTAGTATTTTTCTGTTTTGAACTATTTTCTTAGCCATTGAATCTTTGATAACACGTACTACATCAAATACTGATTCTTGATCAAAGATTCGGATGAATTCATTTTCAAAATGATCGAAATTCTTGAATTCAAAAAGTTCGATCACACGTTTGTTTACTCTACATATTTCAAATTGAAGAAGGAACTGTTCTAACGCTTTATAACTAGGTGTAATGTTGTTTGCTTGACTCAGTACGGGAGAGCCTAAGGGAATTTCTACTTCACATATGGCTATACCTGAATGGTCTAGTATGGCATTAATGAATTCGAGATTTGATTCTAGAATTTGAGCACTGTTCTTTAGTTTAGAAAGGGAGTTTCTGCGCTGTAATGCTTGACCAACTGCAATTCCTATTCTCGTTAGCGAAGACTTTAACAAATAATCATCTATTCCCTTTTTTATCAGTTCAGCAGCATCTTCTTCTGGTAAGTCTCCAGTAATGATGATAAAAGGAATTTCAGGATAAAGGTCTTTTATCTCAGCGTAAGCTTCAAGAGCACTGATGTCTGGAAGGTTGAAGTCCGATAGAATAATATCTGGAGTATTGTTCAGTAAGAAATTTTTAAACTCATCTTTGCACGCTACATGAGTAATATCGCAGTTTGGGTAGCTTTCTTTTAAATAATACTCTATCAGATCTGCATCTGATTGATAATCTTCGAGTAAGAGTGCGTTTAATTTCTTTTCTGAGTATGTATTTTGTTCGAGCATTGGATTGGTTTATGAATTCAAATTTCAGGGATAAAAAAAACCATCCTAGTAAGTTTGATTCCTTACACAGGATGGTCTTTTGGAGTATTTTATGTAAACTTATTCTTACACTAAACCGCGGGAGCTAAATCATGTAGAAGAATATATTTTATCATGTCTGAATTATTGTCCATGTTCATTTTATTCAGAATCCTTGATCTATAAGTACTGATTGTTTTAGCGCTTAAAGAAAGCTGGTTAGCTATAACATTATTCGCCTTTCCTTCTCCAATAGCCAAGAATACTTCATATTCTCTATCAGATAGACTTGTGTGAGGTAGTTCTTTGTTTTTACTATTCATTTCTCTATACAATAGCTTAGTAATTTCAGGGCTGAGGTATTCACCGCCTTTAGATATTACTCTAATAGCCTCTATTAAAATATCTGGGCTTGAATCTTTGTGCAGGTATCCAGATGCTCCGGCCTTCAGCATTCTAATAGCGAACTGATCCTCCGGATACATAGAAAGCACCAGTACATTCGTTTCAGGATAAAAAATCTTTACTTGTTTGAGGACTTCTAATCCACTTCTTCCAGGGAGTGAAACATCAAGTACAATAACATCTACTTGGGTTTTTCTTAATCTCTGTAGAAGTTCCTCACCGCTTGAGATGTCATCTGCCACTAAATCTATGTCAGGAAAACCTTGAATAATTTGTCTGATTCCTTCTCTTACTATTTTGTGATCATCACACAAAGCTAATCTTATCATCTGTTTAAAGTTTTTAAAAGGTTTGTAAACTAATTGGAAGCAAACATAGATGACACATTTCAGGAACGTATAGGAACTGTTCCTGTCATTACTGTAGGAACATTCTTACATCTCCTGCTTTAGTCCTTTAGTAGTAGATAGCTCATGGAGCATCACGTACTTTACTAATTCACTCGAGTTACTGAGACCTAGTTTTTCTTGAACCCTTGTTTTATAAGTGCTAATAGTTTTTACTGAGAGGTTGAGCCGTTTACCTATTTCACTCAGACTAAATCCTTCACCAATTGCCAGAAGTACTTCATACTCTCTGTCAGAAAGACCTTGATGATTTCCAGTTGCTTTATTCTTACTACTTACCGCTCCTAAAAGTATTTTAGTGAGAGAAGGACTGATGTATTCATCACCGTCTGCTATTTTTAGAAGGGCTTCTTTTAGTATTTCAGGTGGAGCATCTTTATGCAAATAGCCGGAAGCACCCGCTTTAATCATCCGAAGTGCGAATTGATCTTCTGGATACATACTTAGGATAAGCACATTAACATCATCATAAAGAGATTTTAATGTCTTTAGTACTTCTAAACCGTTAGCTCCTGGCAAAGAAACATCTAAGATGACTATTTCTGCTTTATTTGATTTCAATGATTTTAATAGAGTTTCTCCGCTTGATACATCATCAATTATATCAAAAGGTCCGAACCCAGCTATGAGTTGTTTAAGCCCTTCTCGTACTATAGGATGATCATCACAGATGATAACAGATTTCTTATTCATTCTAGCTC
>CAZTVP010000223.1:0-629 GCA_964616995.1 uncultured Comamonadaceae bacterium | reverse complement strand
TCAGTTTAATTTTAATAGTTATTTCAGTTTTACCTTTTTCACTTTCCACGTGAAAACCTCCATTCCACTGTTTAATTCTTTCCTTCATCCCAAAGAGCCCCATGCTTTTAGAGTTAAGCGCTTTTTCAGTATTCATTCCTTCGCCATTATCCCCAATAATTAAGGTAATTTGATTGTTTTCTGATGTGAAATGAACCCAAGACTCAGAGGCTTTTGCATGTTTATCTATGTTAGTGAGTGCTTCCTGAACGATTCTGTAAAGAGCAGTCGATAGGTCGAAATCAAATTCTTCCGTATCTGTATCTATGGCTAAAGTACATTCTATTTCCCTGAATTTGTTGTAATTTTCAATATGCCATTCTAATGCTGCTATTAAACCTATGTCATCCAGTACTACAGGTCTTAGTTCATGAGCTATCCTACGTGTAGTAGTTATTACTTGTGTGGAAAGATCTATTAACTCATCCACTTTTTCTAGTACTTCTTTTTTAGAAGTGGCGTTCTCATTTTCAGGATTTAGATTCTGTTTCACCCAGTACAATCCGAGTTTACAACCTGTCAGCTCTTGTCCTAACTGGTCATGTATTTCCATAGCTATCTTTTTTTTCTCTTCATCACGTACATTTTCT
>CAZTVP010000222.1:0-5006 GCA_964616995.1 uncultured Comamonadaceae bacterium | reverse complement strand
CCACAGATTTTTACTTAGATTCTGATGGTGATGGTTTTGGAGACCCTGAAAACATTACACAAGCCTGTGAACTCTCCTATGGAATATCAACCAATAATTTAGATTGTGATGATAATAATCCGCACGTTTTTCCTGGTGCTCTAGGTACTGGAGAAGGTATAGATAACAACTGTAATGGCCTAATAGACGTAGATGAAGAAGCACCATGCTACGGTGATTTTAATTATGATGGGGCCATATCTATAGATGATGTAGTCATGCTCTTAGGAGAATTTGGATGTGAAATATTCTGCCAAACTGATTTAGATAATGACGGTTATGTCACATCTTCAGATCTCGGAATTTTCTTAGGTTTATTCGGAACTTACTGTGAGTAATTCAGGACATATCCTTACAAAAATTTATAGATACTGACCTACCTTTCACGCCATAGTTTTATTGAAAAAAATGCGTATGAAAAATATTTACCTATTCCTGTCATTTGTAATTCTGAACACATACTCCTTCGGACAACAATCTGTGGGAGGTGAGCCTCTTTCATTCTCTTTAGGAATGAGTCAAGACATAGACACAAAAGACCTAAAAACTCCTGATTTAGTTCAGATCAAAAAAGAAGATGCTGAAAGAGATACCCGTGGAAAACTAGAATTATTCTCTAGATATATTCAAGGAAATTATGACATGACCAACTCAGGATCTTATTTTAATCTAGAGAATGGTGATAGAATATGGAGATTAAGACTCAAGGCTACTGACGCTCAGGCACTTAATGTACTATATGATGATTTCTATCTAGCAAGCCAAAGTGTACTGCATATTTACAATGAAGAGAAAACCATGATCTTAGGCGGGTTTACTTCTGCTAATAATAAACAAGCTCGATCATTTGCTACGGGAAATGTTCTTGGAGAGAGCATAATACTAGAACTATTTGAACCTATGAGTGATATAGGTCAAAACATCATCAGTATAGAGAAAATTGGCTATGTATATAGAGATGCATTTGCTGAAATAGATGGAGAATTAAGAAGTGGCGGTGGACAGTCTGATTTTTGTCAAGTGGATGTAGCTTGTTCAGAGGCCAATGGATGGGAAGATCAAGAAAAAGGTGTAGTCAGGATTCTTCTCACAAGTAATCAGGGTCAAGGATGGTGCAGTGGATCTTTAGTAAATAACACCTCACAAGATTGTGCGCCTTTAATTCTTACAGCATGGCACTGTGGAGAAGACTCCTCTCCTGCTCAGTATAACCAATACATCTACTATTTTAATTATCAAGCCAGTTCATGTGGTGGTAACTCTTCTCCAGGAACACAATCCATTACAGGCAGCACACGTCTAGCTTACAGTAATGATGGAGGTGGAAATTCTGGATCAGATTTCTTACTTACTGAGTTAAATCAGGATTTACCTTCTTCCATAGATGCGTATTTTAATGGATGGAATGCCATAAATACATCCAGTAGTTCAGGAGTAGGAATTCATCACCCTTCTGGAGATTATAAAAAAATCAGTACTAATAATAATAACCTTCAAAGCACACAATGGGGATCCGCTAGTGGCTCGCATTGGAGAGTCAATTGGGTTTCCACTGCTAATGGACATGGTGTTACAGAAGGTGGTTCATCTGGATCTCCCATATTTAATTCTAATGGTTTAATAGTGGGACAGCTAACAGGCGGAAGTTCTTTCTGTAATTCTCCAAATGCTCCTGATCTTTATGGGAAAATGTCATATAACTGGACTTCAAATGGAAATCAAGCCTTTGAACAACTTAAGAACTTTTTAGACCCAATAGATTCTGGAGTGCTAACTTTAGAAGGCACCTATGCACCATGCACCCCTCCAGTTCCTACTGGATGTACCGATCCTACAGCTCTAAATTATGATCCTGACGCCATTCAAGACGATGGATCTTGCGAGTACCCTTGTCTTGAAGCAGTAGCTGTAATAGATTTGACTTTAGACTGCTATGGATCAGAAACGGCTTGGGGAATAGCAGATCTGAATGAACAAGTTCTTTATGAAGTACCTGAAGGAACTTATGCTGGAGAAGAAGGTAATATTCAACCTGGCGGAAGTTCAGATCAAGTCACCCTCTGCCTGCCACCTGGATGTTATATCTTTTTCATTTCTGACTCTTTCGGTGATGGAATAGCAGGATCATTATATAGTAATTGTGGGGTAGATGGTGATGTCGTAATTTCAGACGGACTGGGTAATATTTTATTCGATTTGGCTGAGCCAAACTTCGGTTTTGGAGGTTCTATCGAATTCTGTATCGAAGAAATTGATATAGATAATGATGGATTTTTAGCCTCTGAAGGAGACTGTAATGATACCGATCCGAATATTTATCCTGGAGCACCTGAGATATGTGATGGTCTTGATAACAACTGTGATGGTAACATAGACGAAGGCTTCATAATCAATACATTTTACTTAGACTCAGATGAAGACGGATTTGGAGATCCTAATACATCTGTTCTGAACTGTGCCGCACCTAATGGATATGTAACTAACAGCTTAGACTGTGATGATGCAGATCCAGAGGTTAACCCTAACCAAACAGAAATCTGTGATGGAAAAGATAACAACTGTGATGGGAATATCGATGAAGGTTTTAGTCTAACTACTTATTACATAGACAATGATAATGATTCATACGGAAACCCTAATGTTTCAATCAACTCTTGTTTCCAGCCAGATGGTTATGCTGATAATCCAAATGACTGTAATGACACTAATCCTAATATAAATCCTGGTATGAGTGAGATATGTAATGGAGCGGATGACAACTGTTCTGGTGAAATAGATGAGGGTTTAGCTACCCAAATTTATTATGAAGACGCTGACAATGACTCCTATGGAAACCCAGATGCTAGTATAGAAAATTGTTCACCGCCTAATGGATATGTACTAAATTCACTTGACTGTGATGACTCAAATTCATCCATTAACCCAGCAGCTAATGAAATCATGGATGATGGTATAGATCAGGACTGTGACGGGAATGACTTGGTGACGTCTATTTCTGAGAACAGTGTAGGAAATGTCTCCATTTATCCTAACCCAAGTACAGGGAAAATTACAATTACAGGGACATCTGCAGAGACTTCCCTGAGATTAATTGACAATATCGGAAGAACTGTTTGGAATGGACAAACAACTCAAAATCAGGATATTTCGATAGACTTTTCTGAGTTAGCTAAAGGAGTTTATTCCTTAAGACTTCAGCAAAAAGGAGAAACTAATTACTTCAGGTTAATTCTAGAATAGGGCCGAGAAGGTTCTAAACTCAAGAAACAATCATTAATCCTAGTCGTATTCTTATGAAAAATCAGAATATGACTAGGATTTTTATTTTCGGGTTATTCATAGTTAGCTATTGCACCGCTGCAGCACAGCAAGCTGACTTAAATTTTCAAACTTCCATAATCAATGGTGTAGTAGAACTTCAGTGGAACTCTCCAGAGCAGGTAAAGACCTATTTCTATGAAGTGGAAAAGCTGAACGCTGAAAATGAGTGGACTGGAATTAAACACATTCGTTCTAAGGTGGATGAGGAAAGATACAATACAACTGACGACAATCCTTCTGAAGGTGTGAATTCTTACAGACTAAAATTCAAGAACAAATACGGTGAGATTTTTTTCAGTAGCATTTCTGAGATTTTCTTTGAGCCATTAACTTTTGACATTCTGATTTACCCTAATCCTGCCAATGCTTGGTTAGTGATAAACTCTGATAATTCAGCTGCGCAATACCAAGTGAATCTGGTCAATCAATACGGAACTAAAGTCTTATCGGAAAAAGGAGAAAATGGCTCGTGCGTTCTCCAAACTTCAGAGGTATTAGAAGGAATGTATTATGTAGAAGTAGAAGGTGAAGGTGCTTCCTTTAAGAAAACAGTAGTAATCAATCACCGCTAACGGCTGAACTAAAGTATGAAGCATCTACTAGAAGTGGCTTAAACACTGCTCCATACTGAGCTTTAAAAAGCTCTTTTCCATCCATAGTTCCGAACATTACATCTTGATTATAAGCGTAATCATTCCCATCAAAATCTTGATATCTCCCTTCTCCAGGTAGATGGTAAAGTTTCACGTTCTTTTCTTGTCCAGAATTCTCTACTACCGTAATATCCCAGTGTGGTTCTTGACTAAAAACACTGTCGATCTGATGTGGCTCTAAGTAATTATTATGTGTTTCTAGGTGAATCTTCTTATATCTAAGCAGGTAATCCTTGGCTATCAGAGAATCTAGAGGATCTATGACTTCTCCAGTAAGAGGTTTTATAACATTAATATCTGATTCACCATTCCACTTTATAGTGAAGCTTTGTTCAGGTTTATCTTTTTGTCTTACTCTAACTTCTTTAAAATCTAAGTCTGGATATTCAAAAACGCCAGAATACCTCCAATCATTTTCAAATGTGTAAAACCGAGCTGTCAAATATCCCGCAAACATGGGCATATCCACTATAAATGGTTCTGGACTGAGACCTAAACCAGGAATCTCAAGTATAAAATAATCTCCATGATGATCAGAAGTGTTTCCTGCGCTTATCCATACTTTTTCAGGTGTGCTTGAGTCTGAAGTGTAGATCTCTATTTTCTTTCCACTACTAGCTGCATTAGAAATAATTCTAGGTCTTAAATTTTCGGCTACAGGTCCTCTAATCTTAATATTCTTAAACGCTTCCATGAGTAAATCTACTGCATGATTCTTAGCCCTGTATTTTCCATTCACCATCCACCCTTTATCTGGATCTCTCGTTAAATCAACTGAACCGGTCACCTTATCTGAAATGAAGATACGTGAAACACTAGCTGTGTCCTCTATAGCAAAATCAGACAAAGGCTTACTTGCAAGAGTGCTTTTCTTATCACTCAAAAAGCCAACGTAAGCCATACCAGCCAGCAACACTAAAACTAGTAAAAGGATGATGTTTTTTTTCATTCGGCTACTTTAGAGAATTTCTTTCTTCTTATGAAATACATGAA
>CAZTVP010000221.1:0-5020 GCA_964616995.1 uncultured Comamonadaceae bacterium | reverse complement strand
GGGACAATGGACTTCCACCTAACGCTGGTCCACATGAGGTTTGTCCCGGAGGACCCCAAACCTACACGGTCACCGTTATAGAAATAGGTACAGGAAATCAGGTAGAAGCATCCTACACCTTTGGACATGAAAGTGTCTTGATAGACCAAGCAGACTTCAGCGTATGCCAGAGTGAATCTGAAGTTCCACTCTCTGCTACTCCATCAGGTGGGACATGGTCAGGTGACGGCATTGACGATGAAAACACAGGACTATTTAATCCTAACTCAGGCATGTCTGGGCTCAATACTGTTTTCTATAACATTGATAATAGTACTTGCTATGATTCAGTATTAGTAACGCTCAGCGAGATAGAAGCGGGTGAAATTACGGCTTCTTGCCCTTTTGCACCGCCCACACTGCTCACACCAGAACCAGCAGGAGGAACATGGACTGGAGACAACATTACACCTGCAGGTGAATTTTCTCCCGGAGCTGCCGGCACTTATAGCATTACCTATGAAGTCAATGGCTGTTCTGAAACGCTAGATATAGATGTTCAAGAGCTTACTCCAGACCTAGGTTTAGGACCGCTGTGCCAGAGTGCTACTACTCAATTTTTAGATGTGGTTCCCGAAGGTGGTTTCTGGACGGGAGCTGGAATAGATGATGGATTTGAAGGAACTTGGGAGCCTGAATGGACTGGAGATGGTGGTGATATTACTCTAACTTATAATGCCATAGGCTGTTCTATGGACTATGTGGTGAACGTAATTCCAGCACAAATTGGTGGTAGAAACTCTAATACCTGCCCTTTTACTCCTCCATTTCTAATAGATGATAACCCAAATCCACCAGGAGGGTTCTATGAAGGAGATGGAATTCAAGACGTTAATACAGGACTATTCGACCCGAGTTCGGTGGCTGCCGAAAACTGGTATGAAATTCTTTACTACGCTCCTAATGGATGTGTGGATACCGTGAGTATGCTCGTAGCGCTGACCACTATTCCTGAGGATACCATGAACTTCTGTTTGAATGATGAAGTCCTTCCTTTAGATAATGAGAATACGAGCAGAAACCCGTGGGGTGGAACGTGGACTGGTCCAGGTGTGAACTGGATAGAAAATAGCGACTATGAGTTCATTCCATCACAAGCTGGGGTGGGTGAACACCTCATTTTTTATGAGAATAATGGGTGTGCAGATTCTATTTATTTCATGGTTTTTCCAGAGAGTTTTCCTGATGACACGCTCACCGTATGCAGCGCAGATGAAGCTTTTATTCCTCAGGAAATGCCCGCTGGAGGAACTTGGTCAGGAGATGGAATTACAGATGCTCAAACAGGCATGTTCGACCCGAGTTTAGTTCCCGGTCAAGTGGTTACTTTAACCTACGAATCTCCGAGCTTCTGCGGAGGAGAGATTACCATAGAAGTGGAAGAGTTTCTGCAAGCCGCTTTTTCTGAGTTGGAGTCTGAGTATTGTTTTAATGACGCTGAAATTACTTATGAAACTACTCCTCCAGATGGATTACTGGAAGGGCCAGACACAGACGGAGCCTTCAATCCAAGCGCACTTGGAGAAGGAATGTATAGTTATACCTACAGCTTTCCAGGAAATGAATGTAGTGCGGATTCTACGGTAAGTTTCACGGTTTTTCCCACGGTGCAAATAGAACTAACAGCCGAAGAAGAAATACTCTGTACTGAAGGTGGAACTTCCATTTCTGCCACTTATACTTCAGTCTTACCAGATGCTAATGTTACCCTTAGCTGGAGTGATGGACTCATAGCGCTTGACAGTCATAATGTAGCACCTGAAGAAAGTCAGTACTATTATGTTACAGCAGATGATGGCTGCTCAGACCCTGAGACCGATAGCGTTTTCATAGAGGTTCTCCCTCCTATTGAGCTCAATTTTACCTTCGGAGATACGCTGTGTTTTGATGATGAAGGAGCTTCTGCTGCGGTGCAAATCACCCCAATGGGAACCTACGATATCTTCTGGAATGGTGAACTACTAGGCGATACTTACACAGGAATAGCTGGAGAAATAGTGGATATAGAAGTAGTAGAAACTACTTTTTCATGCGAAGTAGAAGATGTAGTGCTTATTCCCTCATACTCTCCTGTAGTAGCTAACTTTAGTGTGAATCCTAATTTGGATTGTATCCCCTTCGAGAATTTACCCGCTCAGTTCTTAGACATTAGTCAAAATGCCTCTTCAGGTGTTTGGGACTTCGGGAATGGAACTTCTGCTTCTTATGATGGTTCGAGCCCTGAAGTGACTTACGAGCAGGCTGGATTCTATTCTGTATCGCTGGTAGTGGAGAATGAAGGAGGCTGTATAGATTCTGCCAGGTTGGAAATATGTGTAAACGACCCTTCTATTCTATTCATTCCAGATATATTCTCACCTAATGGTGATGATATAAATGACATTCTTTATGTGCGTGGTGGAGGAATTCAAGAACTGGAGTTTTCACTCTTTAACCGATGGGGAGAACGTGTGTTTATGACCAACTCTGTAGAAGAAGGATGGGATGGAAACCTGAGAGGAAATAAATCTCCTAGCGGTGTTTACTTCTATCAGCTGGTAGCTCGACTGAGTAGCGGAGAAGAAATAGTAGAATCTGGAGATATCACACTGGTGAGATGAGAAAGCTGCTATGGTTCATACTGCTTTTTCCTCTAGTAAGTTCAGGACAAGACTTGAGCTTAAGTCAATACCACCTAGTCGAAAATCTTGTAAACCCTGCTTCGACTGGAAGTGGCCCTAGCGATATTAAAGCTGTTCTAGCACATAAAAGACAATGGGGAGCCGTTTCTACTCCTTTTGTCACTAGCCTATTTGCTGCAGAATGGAATCCTTTTTTAAGCAAAAGAAGGTCGAACCAAATAGCTTTTGGTTTAGTAGCCATCACCGACAAAGGCGGATCAGCTGGTTATTCGGCAGGTATTTATCGACTTACTTCTGCATATCATCTAAAGCTGAATAAAACCAAGCAGCTGTCTTTCGGGCTTGAACTTGGGTACAATCAACGGAGATTTAACTTAGACGGCCTAGCCTGGGACTCTCAGTTCAATGGTGTGGCTTATGACCCTTCTCTGCCAACAGGAGAGTTTTGGTCTGGAGCTCCGGTAGGTTACTTTGATGCTGGATTCGGAATGGAATTTCAGAATAAGAATTTGAGGAAGCTCTACTGGAAATCTGGAGTGGCTTTTCATCATTATTACCAAGGACAAACCGTGCTAGAAAATGGCGAAGACCTTTTGCCCACGCTGGGACAAGTATATTTCCAAGGTCAGCAGACCAATGGTTACATGATGTACCGCTATTACCTTCTACTCCAATCTCAAAACCTAAGCGCTTACTCAGGAACCATAGGAGCAGATGTGAGTTACCGCTTTAATTATGACAGTAGGTACACTAGTTTCAGTACAAGTTCAGCAGCCACCATAGGTGTGTTCTACAGGTATAGAGATGCTATTATTCCTACTATTGGGTTTGAGTATAAACGAATGTTTAGACTTTCTCTGGCTTATGATATCAATATTAGTAGGCTAACTACCGCTTCCAATTTTAATGGTGGCCCCGAGATTAATTTCACTTACTACGTTAATTTTAATAAGAGCCGTAGGAGGTTTAGGTGATTACTGAATTCTATATCCTAGAATTTCAATTACTTCTTGATGTTCTTGGAATTCAATGTTTTTTTCTCTTAAAAAATCTAGCAGTTGAAGGGACTTTTTTGTTTTCAAACTTTTAATCTCGAAAAATTCAATAAAATCTCCATGGTCATCAATAAGCACTGATGAATGGCCGAGTTCTCTTATCCAGTCACATTTTAACCATTCATCATTAAGTAATGTGTTAACCTTAAAAACAAATCTTTGGTCTTCTAACCATTCAAAAAACGTGAGCCACTTCTGATTATTCAAAAGACCATAAATTGACCTTGAAACGATTAATTGCCTAGTTTGCTTTAGTCTTGACTGTCTTCTTTCTATTCTACGTTGATTTGTATTCTTAGCTCTTTCCGTTCTCATTAAACTACCTCTTATAATATGCAGATGAACTTTTGCACCGCGGAGAGGTTAGAAACAGAACTTCCAAATCATGAGGATGATGCAGAACAGAAACATGAAGATGCTGATTCTATTCATACCGTGCATCATTTTTAAACTCACATTATCGGATGCTTTCTCGTCATGTTTCTTGAACATATTGGCTGGGTTTAAGTAGCCGAGTATCTTATTTAAAAATTCCATGTTTCTAGTCTTGAGCGGCATAAGCCGTAATTTCTACATTTACATCTTTAGGCAGTTTAGCCACTTGAACGCACTCTCTGGCTGGATAGTCTGAAGAAAAGTACGGGCCGTACACTTCATTTACTGCTTGAAAATCATCCATACTTTTTAGAAAAATAGAGCACTTAAATACATGGGTAAAATTCATGCCGGCCTCTGTTAGCACATGACCTATATTTTCCATGACTTGCTTGGTTTCAGACTGGATGTCTTGATTTACCATTTCACCCGTGGCAGCGTTTATGGCTATCTGACCGCTAAGGTAGAGCACTCCATTCACCATTACGGCTTGGGAATAAGGCCCTATGGGAGCTGGTGCTTTATCAGAGTTAATGATTTTCTTCATGTAGTCAAATGTAGTAGTTAATCTTTTGTTTTGGGTAGTGAAAACATTGCGGAAGTGCATCAAATTAATTCAGATATGACCAATCTCATTTTAAAAAGACAAAATCCTTAAACATGGAGCTTTCTAATGAGATTATAAATCAACCTCGAAATAGGATTGAATCAGCTTCTCATAGTTTCTTGGAGTATTGATATGTATCATCTATGAGCGTTTCTATTACTTTTTGCTTCTCCATACTTCGACTAACGCTCAGCAACCGGAAACCAAAAAGGAGCCAACACCTTGCCTGCCGGCAGGCAGGAAAAACAAACATCCATTCCTATACAATTATAGAATTGTGAAAGGATTCTAATTAAAGTTAACGGCTTTGGCTGAGTTGAAGA
>CAZTVP010000220.1:3933-5052 GCA_964616995.1 uncultured Comamonadaceae bacterium | reverse complement strand
ATGCGTTAGATGTAAATGGACTTTCTGCTGAAGATACTGGTAAAGGAATTTCACCTATGGAGATGATGCTCACCGCAGCAGGTGGATGTGCGGCTATAGATATTGTTTGCCTTCTTAAAAAAGATGGTGTTAAAGTCCAAGATTTGACTGTAGAGGTAAATGGAGCTAGGAATATGAGAGAAACTCCAGCCTACTTCAGAAAAGTCAAGTTGAATTTCAATGTTAAGGCAGATATTACCGCTGAACATCTAGAGAAAACTATAAAACTTAGCCTGGAGAAATACTGTACTGTGGGCAGAACATTAGAGCATTTCGCGGATATGTTTTGGTCTTATTCTCTAAATGGTGAGTTGAGCCAGGAAGTCCTGCTAGAGGTAAATCCTGAAAACGATAGTAATGCTTTACTTGTTAGAGCTAAAAATAACTCTGATTCTGCGGTCTAGTCCATCTTCTGCAGATTGAGTGGAGCCCATGGATGTAGCTCTGAGTTCATCTTTATTCACCCCTCTAGACACTAGAAAATCCAGTACCTTGTCCGCTAGTGACTTTCCTAATTCATAGTCTTTTTTACCATTGTTAGTTTTGGCCGTGTGAGCTATGATGTTAGCTCCTAAATTGAAGGTTTTCATTTCTTGGGCTATGGCTGTTAGTTTGGTACTCAGTTCTTCAGTAAGCAGTCCAGACTTTTCTTGTTCTCTAGTAAAGAATATGGTTAGCTCATTAGCGCCTTCTTTCCATGGGGCATTTTTACTTTCGGTATAACTCTTAATCAGATAAGCCGCCTTATAATCGTTACCGAAAGCTTCAGATTTAACCGCAGATGAAATTCTTATTTTTTCTTCAGGAATAGCTGTTTTCAGCGCTTTTTTAATCTCTTCTGCTCGGGCTAAACCTAAGTTTCTAGCTCTGGTGGAGTTAGTTTCATCTGCGTAATAAAATCCAGTGATTTCTATTCCTGTAGCCTCTTTTTCTGTCTCCACTTTCCATCTTTTTTTCAAATTCTGAAGTCCTCCTCCAAACATAGTTTCAGCACTGTTTTTTTTGAATCCAATAGGTACATTTAGTACTGGAGCAGAGGATGCAGATTTCTCCGCAGATGGTTGGTTTTTCTTTTGTTCT
>CAZTVP010000220.1:1128-3923 GCA_964616995.1 uncultured Comamonadaceae bacterium | reverse complement strand
CCAGAGCAGGAAAAAAACAGAATTACGAAACTGATGAGGTAGATATAGGATTTCATTTTATCGAATTTTTAGCGGTGCAATAAGCTTTACATTTCCACCACAAAAATAGAAGCTATTGTTCATCCTGAACATCTATTTTTGGCTCTAAAATTTAGTGAGTATGAGAATAATATCTTGGAATGTAAATGGTATAAGAGCCATAATTAAAAAAGACTTTTTAGCCAATCTTGAGAAAATAAATGCAGACATCATTTGTCTTCAAGAAACTAAAGCCCAAGATGACCAAGTGCAGGAAGCTCTATTTGGTTCAGGTTATGACGTTTATCCTTATGCAGCGGAAAAGAAAGGATATTCCAGTACGGCTATTCTCACTAAAGGAATAGAACCTATTTCTATTACTAGAGGATTAGGCATAGAAGAACATGATAATGAAGGGAGAGTTATCACTGCTGAGTTTGAAGATTTTTATGTGGTTACTACTTATGTGCCCAATTCTAAAGCGGGACTTCTTAGGCTTCCTTACAGAAAAAAGTGGGATGAGGATTTGTTAGCCCATTGCACCGCTCTGGATAAAAAAAAGCCAGTGATTCTAAATGGTGATATGAACGTGTGTCATCAGGAAATAGACATAGCTAGGCCAAAGGCTAATTATGACAAGTCACCAGGTTATACTCAGATAGAAATAGATGGAATGACCAATTTCATTAACGCTGGATTTAAAGATTCATTCAGAGAGTTTTATCCAGATGAGGTCAAGTATTCTTGGTGGAGTTTTAGAGCAGGAGCTCGTCAGAAGAATATAGGCTGGAGACTGGATTACATGTTAATCTCAGAGCGGCTTATGCCTAAAGTAAAAGACAGTCATATCTGGAATGAATACTTAGGCTCTGACCACTGTCCAGTGGGCGTGGATATAGAGTAAATCATTCCTTCCGAATAGTTGTTAACACCCCATAAAACCCACGAAATTTCGGTCTATCTTAGTAGTGTAATTTACCTACACGGATGTATTTAATTTTTGATACCGAAACCACTGGTCTTCCTAAAGATTGGAACGCACCTGTTACCGATTCAGATAACTGGCCAAGGTTAGTTCAGTTGGCATGGCAGCTCCACACTTTTGAAGGAGAATTAGTAAGCACAGGAAACTTAATCGTAAAGCCTGATGGATTCGATATTCCATATAATGCCGCTAAAGTTCATGGAATAACCACTGAACGTGCACATGAAGAAGGTATAGCCCTTACAGAAGTTTTAACGGAGTTCCAGAAAGACCTATCTAAGGCTAAATATGCCGTAGGTCATAACATCGAGTTTGATGTAAATATAGTAGGAGCGGAGTACCATAGAGATGACAGAGACTTTGAGCCAGTTACTTTAAAAAAACAACTTGATACTAAGGAGTTTGGTACTGATTTCTGTAAAATACCTGGAGGTAGAGGAGGTAAATATAAATGGCCTACGCTTACAGAGTTACACGAGAAGTTATTCGGAGTTCCATTCGCTGATGCCCATGATGCAGCTTATGATGTAGATGCTACGGCTAAGTGTTTTTTCGGGTTAGTTACGCATAACGCTATTCCTAAGGAAGAAGGTGTAAAGGTGGTGAATTATGAGGCTCCTGTGTTAGATGACTCTAACTTTAAGAAAGCTGAACCAGAGACTGCTCCTATTACATCAGGAGATGTTAGCTCGGTAACCACTGGAGCGATAGCCGAAGAGGTAAGTCAGGTTCCTTTTGTGCATTTGCACTGCCATTCTCAGTTCTCTATTCTTCAGTCCACATCTACCGTGGCGGAGTTAGTAGGCAAGGCCAAGGAATTAGAAATGCCCGCCATAGCCATCACCGACCATGGAAACATGATGAGCACCTTCTCATTTGTTCGTGAGGCGAGTAAACAAGGCATAAAAGCTATAGTAGGCTGTGAGTTTAATGTATGTGAAGACCACACGAATAAAAGTGTGAAGGACAATGGCTATCAAGTGGTACTTATAGCTAAGAATAAAAATGGCTATCAGAATCTCTGTAAGTTGAGCTCGTATTCGTTTACTGAGGGGAGTTATTACGTGCCAAGGATAGATAAGGAGCTTATAGTCAAATACAAAGAAGACTTGATAGTGCTTTCTGGAGGGCTCTGGGGAGAGGTTCCATCTAAGATTTTGAATGAAGGAGAAAGACAAGCTGAGGAAGCATTCTTATGGTGGAAGGAGCAGTTTGGAGAAGACTTTTATGCAGAGATAACTAGGCATGGAGTGGAAGAGGAAAATGTAGTAAATGAAGCTCTCCTTAAGCTGTGCAAAACACACGATGTCAAACCTTTAGCTACCAACAATACGTATTACACCAATCAGTCGGATGCTGAAGCTCATGATGTGCTGTTATGCGTTAGAGACGCTGAAAACGTTAGCACACCTAAAAAGTACATAGGTAAGAGAGGCAGGGAATTTAGATGGGGATTCCCGAATGACCAGTTTTATCTGAAAAGTGCTGATGAGATGAAGCGTCTTTTCTCGGATGTTCATGAAGCTATTTCAAGCACGCATGAGTTGGAGCAGAAAATCGAGCCTTTCGAGCTGGAGCGTTCTGTTCTTCTACCAGAATTTGATATTCCAGATGAATTTCAGCATGAAGAAGACAAGGCAGATGGAGGAAAGAGAGGTGAAAATGCTTTCCTACGCCATTTAACTTATGAAGGAGCTAAAAAGCGTTACGGAGAAGTAACGGAGGAGATTTCAGGACGACTTGATTTTGAATTGGCAACCATAGCTAATACTGGTTATCCAGGTTATTTCTT
>CAZTVP010000220.1:0-1118 GCA_964616995.1 uncultured Comamonadaceae bacterium | reverse complement strand
TCAGCGGTGGCGTACTGTATAGGAATTACCAATGTTGACCCTGTAGCATATGACTTGCTATTCGAGCGTTTTTTGAATCCAGAAAGGGTTTCTATGCCTGATATAGATATAGATTTTGATGATGAAGGAAGAGGGCGAGTAATAGACTATGTTATAGATAAATATGGTTCTAATCAAGTAGCACAGATCATCACTTACGGAACCATGGCTGCTAAATCTTCTATCAGAGATACTGGACGAGTGATGGAGCTTCCGCTGCCAGATACAGATAGAATAGCCAAGCTTGTTCCAGATATCAAGCTAAAAAAGCTATTCGGTTTAGAAGAAAAAGACCTCAAAGCCAAACTCCGAAACGAAGATTATGACAGAGCCAAGCAGCTCATAGAACTCTCTGAAACAGATACTGAAGAAGCTCGTGTAATTAACCAAGCCAGGCAGTTAGAAGGTTCTGTCAGAAATACAGGAATTCATGCTTGTGGAGTAATCATTACTCCTGATGATATTACCAATTATGTACCTGTAGCCACGGCTAAGGACTCCGACATGGTTTGTACACAGTATGATAATGCTGTGGCAGAAGATGCGGGGCTTCTAAAAATGGATTTCTTAGGATTAAAGACACTCACTTTAATTAAGGATTCTGTGAAGCTGGTGAAAGAAAATCATGGGGTAGAATTAGACCCAGATAACTTTCCTTTAGATGATGAAAAAACCTACGAACTTTTTCAAAGAGGAGAAACAGTAGGAATATTTCAGTATGAATCTCCTGGAATGCAGAAGCATTTGCGCAGCTTAAAGCCTACGGTATTTGCTGATTTAATAGCTATGAACGCCCTGTATCGTCCCGGTCCTATGGAATACATTCCATCATTCGTGGCGCGTAAGCATGGAAATGAAGAGATTCAGTACGATTTAGATGCATGTGAAGAGTACCTTAAAGAAACGTATGGGATTACCGTGTATCAGGAGCAGGTGATGTTACTCTCTCAAAAGCTGGCAGGTTTCACTAAAGGTGAGGCCGATACACTGAGAAAAGCCATGGGTAAAAAGAAGATAGACCTTCTGGCTAAAATGAAACCGCAGTTCCTGAACCAAGGTGAAGAAAGAGGGCATGATAA
>CAZTVP010000219.1:0-5058 GCA_964616995.1 uncultured Comamonadaceae bacterium | reverse complement strand
CTTCTTTGCAGGATGGGGTTATATGGAGAGTGCCTTTAAAAGCATTCAGCAGAGATACATTAATATAGATGTTCCCATAGCGCTAGGGATGATTACTCTGCTATTAAGGAGTAGTTATGAAGTGCTGAGTAATACTGGTGCAGGATACTTTGACTCACTAGCTGGGTTAGTCTTCTTTCTTCTTCTAGGAAAGTGGTTCCAGAAAAAGTCTTTTGATTCCCTCACCTTTGATAGAGACTATAAATCATACTTTCCTATAGCCGTTAATCGGCTGGATGCTGATTCTAAGAAATTCAGTCCAGTAAAAATAGAAGAGCTTAGCATAGGAGACTTATTAGAAATAAGGAACGGAGAGTTGATTCCAGCAGATTCACTATTGCGCAGCGGAAAAGCCCTCATAGATTATAGCTTCGTAACTGGAGAAGCTGATTTAGTTCCAGTAGCCGCTGGAGAATTAATATACGCAGGTGGAAGACAGTCAGGAACTGGCATTCAGATAGAGACTAAAAAAAGCGTAAATAACAGCTACCTCACTGAGTTATGGAATAAGGATGCCTTCACTAAGCCTGAAGAATCAGTTAACCTTAGCTCACTGAGTAATAAAGTGAGTAAGTATTTTACGATAGTTATTTTACTAATCACACTTTGCACCGCTGCTTACTGGTATGTGACTGATATGAGCCAATTATGGAATTCTGTAACCGCGGTGCTTATAGTAGCTTGCCCGTGTGCACTGGCATTAAGCGTTCCATTTACCTTAGGCAGTTCTACCAGAATTTTCGGAAGATTAGGCCTTTACCTTAAAAGCTCAGATGTGATAGAAAAAATGGCTAAAATCTCCTCTGTAGTGTTCGATAAGACAGGAACCATTACACACAGAAATGGATTTGACGTACAAGTCACTAAACCACTAAACAAAAAGTATTCTGAGATAGCTAAAGCGCTGGCAGCTAACTCTATTCACCCATTAAGTAACGCCATATCTTCTCATCTAGAAAACGAAGTTGATAGTCCTTCAGTCTTATTAAACGATTATAAAGAGGAATCAGGAAAAGGAATTTCTGCTGTGGTAGAGGGTAAGTTGTATAAATTGGGTTCAGCAGAGTTTAGTGAGCTTGATATAGAAAAAAACAGAACCAATCAAACGGTGGTTTACTTTACCGAAGATGATGAACTTTTGAGTCAGTTCGTCTTTGAACAAACCTATAGAACAGGACTCGAAAAAACAGTAGCGGCTCTCAAGGCTAATTATGGTTTATTCCTGCTTTCAGGAGATAATGACAGAGAAAAGCAAAAACTTAAAAACTGGTTACAGTTAGAAGAATTCCACTTTAATCAGTCTCCATCAGACAAGCTGGAATTCATATCTGATTTACAACGGAAGAATAAGAAAGTAATGATGCTCGGAGATGGGCTTAATGATGCTGGAGCTTTAAAGCAGAGTGATTTTGGTGTAGCGGTATCTGATAGTATTCACCAGTTTTCTCCTGCTTGTGATGCTATTTTAAAGGCAGAGAATTTCTCTTTATTGGATAAGTATCTCAACTTTAGCCAACGAAGTGTGAGTGTAATTAAAGCCAGCTTTATCATTTCATTTCTGTATAATATTATCGGTTTATCATTTGCCGTTACAGGAAATCTTTCTCCTATTATAGCGGCTATACTAATGCCTATAAGTAGTATTTCTGTAGTCTTATTCAGCACTTTGACTACTCGAAGCATAGCTAAAAAACTATTTTCTAAAAACTGACATTTATCATGTTTTATGCTGACTGAAGTCTTTCAGCAGCCCATGTACGCAGCTCATCTTTGTAGGCATTATGAGCGTGATATTTCTTCTCATCATTATCAGTGTTAGCGTGGCTAGTGTATTTCTAGTTGGATTCATATGGGCAGTAAAAAATGGTCAGTATGAAGATGACTATAGCCCGTCTGTAAGAATGCTGTTTGATGATGAAATACCTCTCAGCGGTGCAAAGAAATCTCACACCTCAACCAAAAAATCAAACAATAGAAAAACAACTCAACCACAAGCTTAGATTATGGAATTAGAAAAGTTTGAATACGACAATAAAATAGTACGAAACTTCACCGTGGCTACTATGATTTGGGGAGTTATAGGCATGCTAGTAGGTTTACTAGCAGCACTTCAGTTAGTGCTTCCAGACCTAAACTTCACCTCTTGGCTTACCTTCGGGAGAATAAGACCACTGCATACTAATGCGGTGATTTTTGCATTCGTAGGAAATGGAATTTTTGCAGGGGTTTATTACTCCCTTCAACGCTTACTTAAAACCAGAATGTGGTCTGACAAGCTGAGTCAAATTAACTTTTGGGGTTGGCAGCTTATTATAGTAGCAGCAGTTTTAACTCTCCCATTTGGATATACCACAGCTAAGGAGTACGCAGAGTTAGAATGGCCTATAGATATAGCCATTACTATTCTTTGGGTTGTGTTTGGGTGGAATATGTTCGCTACTATTCTAAACAGAAGAGTAAAACACCTTTATGTAGCTATCTGGTTTTACCTAGCCACTTTTGTTACCGTGGCCGTACTTCATTTGGTGAACTCATTTGAGCTTCCACTTCACTTCTTAAAGAGTTACTCATGGTATGCAGGTGTTCAGGATGCACTAGTTCAGTGGTGGTATGGACATAATGCAGTAGCCTTCTTCCTTACAACACCTTACCTAGGCCTGATGTATTACTTCATTCCTAAAGCATCAGGAAGACCGGTATACTCATACAGATTATCTATCATTCACTTTTGGGCACTAATCTTTATCTATATCTGGGCAGGGCCTCACCACTTGCTTTATACAGCACTTCCAGATTGGGCACAGAGTTTAGGAGTGGTATTCTCTGTAATGCTCATAGCTCCATCTTGGGGAGGAATGTTAAATGGATTACTAACGTTAAGAGGAGCTTGGGATAAGGTTAGAGATAACGTAGTACTTAAGTTCATGGTAGTGGCGGTTACCTGTTATGGTATGTCCACTTTCGAAGGGCCTATGATGTCTCTTAAATCTGTAAACGTGATTAGCCACTTTACAGACTGGACTATAGCTCACGTTCACATAGGTGGATTAGGCTGGAATGGAATGCTCACTTTCGGTATGATTTACTGGTTAATTCCTAAAATCTACAAGCGTGAGATGTTCAGTAAAAAACTAGCCAACACTCACTTCTGGCTCGGAACACTAGGGATACTAGTTTATGCCATTCCACTTTATTGGGCAGGATTTACACAAGGCTTCATGTGGCAAGATTTCAATCCAGATGGAACACTGGTTAATAAAGATTTCTTAGATACGGTTACCAAGCTTAAACCATACTACACGCTCAGAGCTATAGGTGGAGGAATCTACATCATAGGAGTTTTCATCATGATGTACAATGTGTTCAAAACCATGCTAGCTGGAAAACTAGTTCCTAATGAGGCTGCTGAAGCTATGGCACTTCCTAAACACAGCGGAACAGAAGAGGGAGAGCACTGGCACAGAGGAATAGAGAGAAAACCTGTAAGAATGTTAGTGGTGAGTTTGGTAGTTATCCTCATAGGTGGAGCTGTAGAAATCATACCTACATTTTTAGTTTCTTCTAATGTACCTACCATAGCTAGTGTTAAGCCATATACTCCTTTAGAGTTAGAAGGTAGAGACTTATACTTAAGAGAGGGCTGTTATAACTGCCACTCACAAATGGTTAGACCACTGAGGTTCGAAACTGCCCGTTACGGAGAGTACTCTAAAGCAGGAGAATTCGTGTATGACCATCCATTCCAGTGGGGTTCTAAACGAACAGGGCCAGACCTTCATAGAGAAGGTGTAGGAAACAAGCAGAACAGACCCGATTCATGGCACTATCTGCATATGATAGAACCTACAGATATATCTCCTGGTTCTATAATGCCTACTTATGAATGGCTGGCAGATGATGACTTAGACAAGAGTTATTCTGAAGCTAAAATATCTGCCATGAGAACCTTGGGAGTACCTTATGAAGAAGGTTATGAATCACAAGTCCTAGCTGAGATGGATGCTCAAGCACATGGAATAGCTGAAAGCATCTTAAAAGATTTACAGCCAGATGATTTTACACCTGAGAAGGTTACTAATCTAAAGGAGAAAGAAATAATAGCGCTTATAGCTTATTTACAACGACTTGGGTCTGATATTCATAAAGAATCTGAAGCCTTATTAAATAAATAAAATCATGCTGAAATTCATAAAACACCACATGACAGGAATAGATGGAATAGAAATCTACCCGATTATTTCACTATCCATCTTCGTACTGTTCTTCGCTGGGATGCTGGTTTGGGCATTTAGAGAGAAGAAAGAGAAAATAGAGGAACTCAGAAAAATGCCTCTGGATTAAATCATAAGGAATACCTAAAACATTAGTCATGAACTTAGAAACGATATTTTGGTTTGAGGTGTTGGTTATAGCGTTGCAATTAGTAGCCGTGTACGTGCTCAGCAGAACTTTAATAGCCATAACTAAAAGTGACCTTTTCAAAGAGAAGGTAAATAGAATGCATCAGAGACAACAGGAAAAGGAAAAGTCTGATAAAAAGACCATCAAGCTCAATCCTTCTTCTGTAGTTAAAGCTTTAATCATAACAGTAGTAGCTTCTAGCCCTTCTGTAGTAAATGCGCTCAGTGTAGTGGCAGAAACCACAGAAGAGGCAGAGGCGGTTAGTCCATGGATTACGGAAACTATGGTGTACAGCTTAGGAGCTATGATAATAGTGCTAACTGCAGTCATTATCTACTTCAGAAGACTTATAGTCAACTTCCTGAACATAGACAAGGTAGAAGAAACCAAAGTAATTCCACTTCAGGAAACTGTGTCTTACAAGATGATGCATGCACTTACAGACGCAGTGGCTCTAGATGAGGAATACAAAGTGATGACTGACCATGAGTATGATGGTATTAAAGAGTTAGATAATAACCTACCACCATGGTGGAAATACGGTTTTTACGTAAGTATAGTAGCTGGAGTAGTTTACTTTACTAATTATCACCTGATTAAAACTGGTGACCTCCAAGT
>CAZTVP010000218.1:4596-5080 GCA_964616995.1 uncultured Comamonadaceae bacterium | reverse complement strand
TGGTGTATTGAAAATAGAATCTTTTCCTATATGGACATTTAGGTCTTGGTAAGAAGGAATGTCTCTTTCTGTTTTTCCTAATAAATCTTTTTCTACGATGTAAAGAACTGTTCCTGCTGGGCCCATATTCTTCTGTGCTCCAGCATAAATCAGCGCAAAGTCTGAAACGTTTATTTCTCTGCTGAAAATGTCACTACTCATATCACAAATGAGCGGCACATCAGCTGTAGGAAGCTCCTGCCACTGTGTTCCGAAAATGGTGTTATTGGAAGTCATGTGCAGGTAGTTAGCTCCAGATGGAACCGAGTAGTCTGTAATTACCTCTCTGTATCCGTTTTCTTTATCTGTAGCCACCACTTCTACATTTCCTAAAAGCTTGGCCTCTTTAATAGCTTTAGCACTCCATGTTCCGCTGTCATGATAAGCCGCCATACCATCTTTTTTCATGAAATTCATGGCTGCTGTATAGAATCCTAAGCTTGCC
>CAZTVP010000218.1:0-4586 GCA_964616995.1 uncultured Comamonadaceae bacterium | reverse complement strand
GTCTGGTACATTCAGTAACTCTTTTACCAGATTCCTGGCATTTTCCATGATTTCAACAAAAGGCTTACTTCTGTGGCTAATCTCTATGAGAGATAAACCTATGTTATCTAATTCTTGAACAGATGCTGATGCTTTTTTTAAGACTTCCTGAGGCAGGATACATGGCCCTGCGCTGAAATTATGTACCATTATGCGTGTGTTTTGCTGCGCAAAATTGGCTAAAAGAAACGACTCTAGTGTTAGAGAATTAATAAATATTTCTACAAGTTTTACAACTTGAGTGCCGAGCTAGCTTTTTTCCTGTAAATGCTCAATTCAAAGAGCGAATCAAGGTCTGATATAGAGAGTTTAGATGAAATCTTATCTGCGAATTCTTCGAGTACCATCAGTCTCTGGTCTTCATAGCTGAGGGCAAGTAAAACTTGGGTAATTTCTGACTTGGAGAGGTTTACTCTCTGAAGTAAATCTTTAGCGGCTGCTATTCTATCTCGTTCGAAGCGAATGTTCTTCAGTTCGGTAACCGCTGCAGAATTTAGACTATTCGAAGATTTGTAGTCTGAGTTAATAGAATAAACGGGAACTAATGGTTCTTTCTGTTCTGTATTTTCAGTGAGAAGAGAATCTACCACTTCGGCTGTAAAGTCAAAGCTTGCCACAGGGAAGAGTCTCCAAGAATCACCAGTTTTTTGGAGAGTTAAACGCTGAGTAATAGAAGGGAGTAAAACCACATCTCCGCTGTAGATTTCAGTGAGCGTACTGTCTTTTACTTGTATGTAAGCTTTAGGTTGATTCTGAAAAATGAGCTGAACTTCAGAATGAAGTGAATCTATCTGTTCAGTAAGGTTAGTCTGTAAAGTAAAGTTGGATGAATCCGCACTGAAAATCACTAAGCTTGACTGTCCATAGGCTGATGCCCAGGAGAACAGTACGAAGATTAAAATGAAACTAAGCTTATTGAACACTGCGGTTAATTTTTGATTTTACCTATTGAAAAAATCAGACCAAAATTAACCCATTGAACCGCTAATTTCCAGTTTTTTCTTTCACCCTTTCTACCAACTGACCCAGAAATCCTTTTTTAGGAATTCGTTTTAAAATAGGATAGAGGGTATTGTGTTCAGCACGGCCGAATAGCTGCGGTGCAAACCAAATCACCGTTATGTAAGAACCACCGAATACCAAGAGAGCTAAAATGATTCGAACAATGAGAATGTCTATTAAAGGACAAATCAATAGCTTAGTAATCAGACCGAAAACAGCCATGAGTAACATGATGACCATAGGGCCTTTTAATAGGTTGAGCAGCTGGTTCAAATTCAATTCCAGCACGTTAAGAGAAACCGAGAGCATGAGCACAAACTGGATAAGTACCGAAATGATAAGTGCTATGGCTACACTGCTAAGAATGCTCAAACTCTCAATTGAAAAAAGGTCGTGATACAGCGTAAGCCAGACAAGTCCAGCTATACAAAGGAAGTAAACGAACTTAATAAGTGCTCCCGTGTAAACACGGTCTAATGCTTTCAGCACGGCATCCGAGAGCTTGATAATGGTTCTTAAGAATAATCCAGCAAAGAGAATCTGCACTATGGGAATAGCTTCTAAGTATTGGTCTCCGAGTAGCACTAACACCACTTCCTCTGCGAATATCATGAGGAAAACTGAAGCAGGTAGAGAAATGAGCGAAAGCACACTAAAAGCCTGTTTGAAGGCATACTTCAGTTTGGTTTTTTGGTCTTGGATAAGGCTGAGCCCACTGAACATTACACTATCTGAAAGTTTACCTATGATGGTGATAGGGTAATTCATGACATTCAGTGATTGGTCATATAGACCAGTGTTTCCCCAGTTGTTTACTCCATCAGTTTTGCCAAAGTCTGAAACTAGAAATACGTCTGTCTTAGAGCTGATGTAATTGAAAAAAGTAAACAGTGTACTTCCGCTTCCGTATCGTATTAGCGCTCCTGCAGCAGCTATACTTTTTAATCCCTGAAGTTTTAGCGGACTGAAATACCAGTAACAGAAGGTCATAATGGTACTTTGGGCAAGTAGTGCTATGGCATAAGACCACACTTCATAATCTAGAAATGCCAGACCAAGACCTACGATGAGCAGACCTACTGTCATTCCAAGTGTTACAGAGATAAATATTTCCTTGAACCTGAGCTGTTTGAGAAGCAGTGATTTAGGAACTATTTGAATTCCAGAAATGATGAAACTCAACGCTATGACTCTGAATAAATCGGTTAAGGATTGGTCGTGGTAATAATCACTGAGTAGCGGAGCGGTAAACCACATGATTCCAAAGAAGAAGAACCCTAGAAGAAAGCTCAGGTAAAAGCTTCCAGAAATTTGTTGGTCGGTAATATTCTTCCGTTGGATAATAGCTGGCCCTATTCCTATTTGAGCAAAGATGTCTATGAATCCAGTTACGATGAGCACGATAGCCATAATTCCGAATGACTCAGGAGCTATAAGTCGGGCTAGAACAGCTTTGAAGAGCAGCTGAATTAAACTTTGGACGACTACATTAATGCTCTGCCACCCGAAGGCTTGAGCTATTTTGGATTCTTCACTCACGGAGAATGGTTTGTGCTAATTTAGTTCAGAGTGTGACTGGCTAGAGTAACAGTAGGATTCAATTATAAATTGTGGGTTGTTGACAGAAATAGTTCTGCGAATGGAGGTTTGTGGGGAGGATTATAGACTGGCGGTTAAATGATGGTTTAGACTCTGTTATATTTGGTACGGACTACAAGTCCTCGCTAGCAGGTTAGGTCATTGATTTGTAAACGTTTATAATCTGTAAGCTGAATGTTTTAATCGAACAATCTATTTGTTCGAGTCAGTTTAAAACAAACATGGGACTGCTTATTTTCCATCACAAATGCAACCATTAAATCCGCGCCAAACTGATCTTCACCAATTTGAGAACTAGAGATTTCCCATTTACCATCAAAAATAGGATTGGTAGAATCGAACTCTAAAGAAAACTTTCCATTTTCCGCTTTTTGAACTCTCCAATACTCTTCATAGGATTGCTCTTGTGTCAACTCTTTCCAATCTGTCGCTTTTTCTGGTAAATTGATATGTAAACCATTTTCATCGCCCGTATTCGAAAAGAATACTTTATTGTAATGAAGCAACTCATCTACTTGTTCGTTGCATTTAGAGTTAATTTCCCAAACTCCATAAAATTGATTTACATATGCCTGATTTCGTTCAGAAGGAGAACATGAAATCAACAATTGAACAAGAAGCAGAATGAGAAATGTGTTTTTCATTAGAATCAAACATCTTAATTACAAAGTTATGGGCAGCTTTTAGTTATTCATACCCCATGAGACTATTTGTATCACTTTGGGTGATGATTCTAGATATTTCAGTTTTACTAAATCTCCGATTTTGATGCTGTCTGGTTTTTCATCTTCAGTAAAAAGTTCTAGTACTGCTCCTTGTTTTGTAGTAAAGCGATAATAATGTTGACTGACACCAAGATACTTTTTAGAACCTACATAAACTCCCGTTGTCTGAATTCCATTTCTCGAAATGTCCAGATGATTTCTAAAATGAAAAATGAAGCAAAAGCATATTAATATTACCAATATGCCCCAAACAAAAATATATTTTCTATTTACAGATTTTATTTGAATCACCAAGTTAGATGTGATCTATGTAGCGACAAGATAAGTCAATATATTGAAATAAATAATATACTTCAACAAGTATCAAGCTATCACAAAGATTATCATGTAGCAAGCTTTTTATAAATCATTCATTAAACTAAAAAACCTCCCGAAAATAATCCAGAAGGCTTTTAAAACATCTTAATGGAAGCAGTTTACTTAGCTATGTTTACTGCTCTTGTTTCTCTTATTACGGTAACTTTCACTTGACCTGGGTAAGTCATTTCTTCCTGTATTTTCTGAGAAATGTCTAGTGAAAGCTGATTAGCCTGAGCATCTGATACTTTTTCTGATTCTACCAATACTCTGAGTTCTCTACCAGCTTGGATAGCGTATGACTTACTTACACCTTCATACCCGAGAGCTAGGTTTTCTAGGTCTTTTAAACGCTGAATGTAAGATTCTACTACTTCTCTTCTAGCTCCTGGACGTGCACCTGAAATGGCATCACACACCTGAACTATAGGAGAAATCATGTATTTCATCTCTATCTCATCATGGTGGGCACCTATGGCATTACATACTTCAGGCTTCTCCCCAAACTTTTCGGCTAGTTTCATTCCCAAGATAGCGTGCGGAAGCTCGCTTTCTTCGTCTGATACTTTTCCTATATCGTGCAGTAGTCCAGCTCTTTTAGCTAGCTTGGTGTTTAAGCCTAACTCAGCGGCCATAGTAGCACATAAGTTAGCTACTTCTCTGGAATGCTGCAGTAAGTTCTGTCCGTAAGAAGAACGATACTTCATTCTTCCTACCATTCTTACTAGCTCTGTCTTCAGACCATGAATTCCTAAATCTATACAGGTTCTTTTTCCTATCTCGGCTATTTCTTCTTCTATGTTTTTAGTGGTTTTTCTCACCACCTCTTCTATTCTAGCTGGGTGGATTCTACCATCAGAAACC
>CAZTVP010000217.1:0-5083 GCA_964616995.1 uncultured Comamonadaceae bacterium | reverse complement strand
AAGCATTCCTCCCCATGAATCAAAAACTTGCACCGCGTTAACTCCTGCGTCTATTTTAGCCTGAAGGTATTCTATAGTGAGGTCAGTAATTTTGTTGAGCAACTTTTTAGCTGCTTCTGGTTGTTCAAAGCAAAACTGCTTGGCTTTGTCAAAGGTTTTTGAGCCTTGACCCTGCACCATATAGCAGAGAATCGTCCATGGTGAACCGGCAAAACCTATCAAAGGAACTTCATCTTTCAGTTCTTCCTTAGTTAAGTGCACCGACTTAATCACGTGGCCTAAAGATTCTTCTATAGAAGGATGAATCAATTTATCTACATCGGCCATACTTCTAATTGGGTTAGAAAGAATAGGGCCTTTTCCTGTGATGATGTCCACAGGCTGACCCATGGCTTTAGGTATAACCAGAATGTCTGAAAACAAAATAGCAGCATCCACACCAACTTGGTGAATAGGCATCACCGTAATTTCAGTGGCTAATTCTGGATTCTCCGCACGTTCAAAGAAGGTGTACTTTTCTTTCAGCTTCATAAAGTCTGGAAGGTAACGCCCTGCCTGTCGCATCATCCACACCGGTGGTCTGCTGAGTTCTTCTCCTCTTAGTGCTTTTAAAAATATATCGTTCTTAATGGTTTCCATTATGCTTTCTGGCTTGCCGTAATAGCATTTAATAAATGTTCGTATTCAAATGTATCTGGGACTATGATGTTCTCCAGTTGCGTGTTTTCCTGCTCATCATAAATGTGAGCTAAGTATTCTGCGGTAGTACTCCCTATAGCTGCTACTATAGCCGATTCTGGAATGTAATTATGCGCATTAAAGCTATCCACACCGCTTGGGCTGAAGAATGCGTAAATGTCATAATCCTCCAGTTTTTCTATTCTTGGTTCACTCAGTTCTGTTCTGTACACTGAAGCTGCTTTGAGTTCCATTTCTAATAATTCAAACTCTTGAATCAGATTCAAATCACTTTTAGAACCGTGAAACCACACAAAGTCTTTCTCTCCTGTAGCAGCTGCTTTTTCAGCTAATTCATCTACAGAATTTACTTGGTGAATGGACTTTACTTTTCCCTCGAAAAAATTGGCTACTCGTGAACCTACACAGTATATATGTTTGTGAATAGAAGCGGTGTTTTTCAGAACTGAGGTAATAGCTGAAACAGCATTCAAACTACTGAAAACCCAGTTGTTCTTAGAACTGAGCAACTGTTTGACTTCAACTGTATTGAAATTTGGAAGCGTTTCGATGACCTCTATTCCTGTTAACTCCAATCCCAATTTGGCTCCAGCTTTTATTCTGGGTGGGGTTAGTTTTTTTAGGCAAAGTACCCTTCGTGAGTTTGAAGCCTTGCCTGTCGGCAGGCTTGTTTGAGGTTTGAGGTTTGAGGTTTTTTTGGTTCGTTCAGCTTCGCTTCGCTTTTTGATTTCTTCTTTTTTGGTTTGTACAATTGAAGCGGCCTGAGCGATGCACTGAGTTTTTATCGAATGTGTGCCGACCGCATGTGAGTGTTCGACTTTGCTTTGCGGAGCTTTAGCAGAGTGAAGAGGCTGCGGCTCTTTAGTACCCAGTTTCAACTCTCTCATAATCTCTCTTCCACCATTTTCAAGCATCTTCTCTGCCGCTTCTTTCCCAAGGTCTAAGTAGTTTATTTTTCCTTTTTTAAAGGTTTGATAAACATGGATTTTACCGTCTTCTGATAAAAGTGATGCTTTAACTTCTACAGAACGTTTTACTATTTGTGCTAGGGCTCCTATTGGTGCGGTGCAACCGCCTTCTAATGTGCTCAATAATTGTCGTTCTACATGTGCGCAAATCTCCGCATCCTTATGATTGATTTGGGCTAGGATTTCTTTGCACCGCGTGTTCTTATTTAGACAAAAAACACCCACTATTCCCTGGGCAGGTGCTGGTGTCATCCACTCCAATACCTGAGCATGTTTAGGAGTCATGTTCAGGCGGTCTAGACCTGCTTTGGCTAGAATTACTCCATCGGTTTCGCCTTCCTCTACTTTAGCTAGTCGCGTAGGGACGTTTCCTCTGAGGTCTATGAGCTCATGATTTGGGTAGCGGTTTTTCCAGAAAGCCCTTCTTCTCAAGCTTCCAGATGCCAATTTAAAGTCATCAGTTTTATCTGGCGATTTGTCGGAAATCAGCAAGTCGTAAGGATTAGCTCTCTCTAGCACTGCCGCTTGAACTATGCCTTTAGGTGGTGAAGTAGGCACATCTTTTAGCGAATGAACGGCTATGTCTATTTCGCCAAGAAGTAGTGCATCATCGAGTTCTTTTGTGAAAACGCCTACCAGTCCCATTTCGTGGAGCTTGGCCTTGCGGTCTTTGTCTCCTGTAGAATGAATTATTTTAAGTTCTGAATCATGGCCTTTTTCGGCCAGGCTGTCTTTGACTTTATTGGCTTGCCACAGGGCTAAGTCACTTCCGCGCGTGCCTATGATGATAGGTTCATCCATTCAAATCTTCTTTGGTTAAACTGAAAAGTTTATAGACTGTTTCTAGCTCCGTTTCGTCTAGGTCTTTTAGCTTGGAGAAGATTTGACCAGTGATTCTATTGATGACTTTATTGCTGATTTCCAGTTCGTTCTGTACACTTTCTTCTTCTGGATTCTTCTTAGCTTTTAGAACTTCCCTGCGCTGGAAATCTTTAAAATTAGCCTTAATAGCTTGAATAGCTGAGGCGTATTTTCTGCTTTCCATCCAGTCGCGGAACTTAGTCATTTCCTCATCTAAGATTTCTTGAACTGCACTGATTTCAGCTCGTCTCTGCTTGAAGGTTTCTTCATTAATCTTAGAAATCTCATCTACTCCTAACACAGTGCAGTTGGGTAAATCATCCACATCATGCGCTATGTTTCTAGGCATGCTCAAATCTATTAATAACAGGTCTTTTCCTGCGGGAATCATTTCTTTAGTCACTGTGGGCTGGTCAGCTCCTGTGGCTACTATTACAGCATCGCTCAGCTCTATGGATGCTTTCAGCATGTCTTCACCGAAGAGGTCAAGATTGTGCTTTTTAGAAAGCTCTAGCGCTTTTTCCACCGACCGATTGATAACTCTGATGTTCTCGGAAGGGAAGTGTTTTACTAAATTCTCGCACACATTTCCTCCGATTTTTCCCATTCCGTAAATGGTCACTTTCTTTTGGCTGTACTCAGGAAAATGTCTTCTTACATTATCCACCGCTGCAAAGGCCGTAGAGGTTACTCCACTGCTAAAAGAAGTCTGGTTCTTAATCCGCTTACTCATTTGCGTAGCGGTATTTACCATACGTTCTAGGAAAGTTCCAGAGGCGTCTTTGCTCTTGCTGAGTTTAAATGCCTTTCTGATTTGACCTATAATCTCGAAATCTCCAAGTATCTGTGAGTGTAAACCAGCACCCACTTCGAAGAGGTGTTTCACCGCATCTAATCCTACTTTCTGGTAACTGTGCTCTTCGAATTGCTTGGCTGAACCTTTAACTTCCTTAAAAAAGGCCTGCTTTACAGCCAGCGGTTGATTGGTCTTGCAGTACACCTCAGTTCTATTGCACGTAGAAAGAATAAGAATGTTCTCGGCTTTGATAGCGGTAAGCGCATTGAATAGATTATCCACGCTAGAAGCACTCAGCGAATAGAGCTCGCGATGGTCTGCATCCATTTCTTTATGGCTGGTGCCTATTAAACTGAACTGCCAGAGTCCAGCGTATAAATACTGATTTTGTTCGGTGATGAGTGCCAAATCGGCTACAAAATTAGCCTTGCTCAATGGAAAAAATGCCTGCATAAGAAAAAGTAATACCTCAGTGGGGCAAATTTATCCTCTTTAGAATCTTTCTAAATAACATTCATCAGCTAAATATCTGATATATGTCAGTTTTTTGACATACTTCAGCTTTTTATTTGCGGTGCAATAAAGCTTAGAACATGAAGATTTCTTCAGCGAAATCCGTAAAAAGTACCCATAAAATAAGCCAAGAGGAATACATTTTGGACAAAGATATGGCCATGCATGTCATCTCTACCAATGGAGATGATACCTCTGAGTTTTTTACTGAATTGGAGAGCGGAGTCATTCAGCTTTCGTTCTGTTCTGAGGGCAGATTGATATATCATTTTAGTCCGCACTATAACATGGAACTGGCCTCTAATCAGGTCATGACGCTGTACAATCCTTCCATGAAACTCCCTCAGCGCATAGAAGTGCCTGAACGTGCGGAGTTGGTCACTTTATTTATTTCAGTAAATGGGCTTCACAAGCTCTTTGTAAAGGAGAGTGAAGAACTGCACTTTTTAAAGGGTGAAAAGGCGTTGCAAAAGTTCTATGCAAAGGATGAAATGAAGTCTTCACTGAGTCTGTGTATCAATCAGTTGTTTACAGCAGATTTAGCATTGCAAAGCAGAAACTTATACATGCGAGGAAAGGCATACGAGTTACTCAGTTACTACTTCAATAAACCCGAAGGAGCCGATTTATACGAGAACTGCCCGTTCTTGAGAGACCACTCTAATGTGAAGAAAATCAGAAAGGCAAAGACCGTGCTCTTGGATGAAATGACAGAACCGCCTACGATTAAAAAGTTGGCAGAATTAGTAGAAATGAGCGAGTACCAGCTGAAATTGGGATTCAAGAACATCTACGGCAATACGATTTACGGCTATCTAAACGATTTTAAAATGAATCTGGCCAAGAAATGGCTGGATTCAGGACAGTATAAAGTACAGGACGCTGCTTTTGAGCTGGGATACACTAATCCTAGTCATTTTATAGCGGCATTTAAAAAGAAATTTGGCATAACGCCTAAGAAATATTTAATGCAATAAATGAGCAATAAGCAAGGAATATTACTAGTGAATCTAGGGTCTCCTGACAGTACTGACCCGAAAGATGTTAAAGTGTATCTGCGTGAATTCTTAATGGATGAACACGTGATAGATGAGCCATACTGGAAAAGATGGCTGCTGATAGAAGGAATCATACTGAATTTCCGCCCGAAGAAATCAGCTGCGGCTTACAAGAAAATCTGGTGGGAGGAAGGTTCTCCACTCATAGTCATAAGTGAGCGAGTGTTTGAGAAAGTGAAAAAGAAGGT
>CAZTVP010000216.1:0-5092 GCA_964616995.1 uncultured Comamonadaceae bacterium | reverse complement strand
AGCTTGGTAGTTCTTATAGATGAAAGTTCTGCTTCTGCTAGTGAGATAGTTTCTGGTGCGGTGCAAGACTGGGACAGAGGAATTATAGTGGGAAGAAGGTCTTTCGGTAAAGGATTAGTGCAGAGACCGATAGCTTTACCTGATGGTTCTGAAATGAGGTTAACTATGCAGAAGTACTACACTCCTTCTGGAAGATGCATTCAAAAATCGTATGATGATGGTGTAGAAGCTTACAGAAAAGAAAAGTGGGATAGATATGAAAATGGTGAGATGTACAGCCTAGATAGTTTAGACCTTCCAGACTCCTTAAAATATTACACCAGCACTAAAAGAGTAGTTTATGGTGGAGGTGGAATTCTGCCAGACATCTTTGTAGCGTTAGATACTACCGAGACTTCTGAATACTTTGGGAAATTGATACGTTCTGGAGTGGTGAACTCTTATGTGCTGAATCACATGGACAAGAATAGAGCTAGTTTAGAGAAGCAGTTCAAAACCATTAACGGATTTAAAAAGAAGTTTGAAATATCTGAAGAGATGTTTAAAGGACTTATAGAAGCTGCTGAAGCTGAAGAAATAGAGTTCAATGAAGAAGAGTTCAACACTTCTAAGCACATTTTAGAAGTTCGTATGAAAGCTCTCATAGCTAGAAACCTATATGGAAGCACTGCATTTTATGAAGTAATTAATGAACTGAATGAAACACTACAGGCTGGATTAAAAGCCTTAGAAGATGGAAGCTATGAAGGATTAAACCTGGCTTTTAAAGATTTCAAATAAAGCTCAGTAATCCACAATGAAGATTTAACTACAGAACTCTAAAAGTGGTTTTAGGTAGTGAAGAAATTAATTAACTTTGTACGGAAATAAACTGATAAGAAATAAACCATGAAAGGAAAATTTAAAGTTGTATTATTCGCTATGTCAGCAGCGTTTTTTAGTGGAGCACTTTTAGTTTCATGTGCTTCTGAAGAAGGTGGAAACTTTAGAAAAGTGGAAGGAGCTACTGAAAACGGTGGAGCTGATGCTAAAAAAGCAGTTGAAAAAGTAGAAAAAAGAGGTAAAGATGCTACTCCAGAGTTTACTGGGCCAGTTACTTCTTATTCTGTTAACGAAGAAATGCATGATTTCGGTGAGGTAGAAAACGGTAGCCAGAATCCATTTACTTTCGTGTTAACTAACACTGGAGACAATCCATTAGTGATAGAAAAAGCTAAAGGAAGCTGCTCATGTACAGTTCCTAAAAAACCAGAAGACCCAATTATGCCAGGTGAGACAGGTGAAATCCAAGTGACTTTCAAGCCTAAGCCAAGCCAAGCAGGAAAAGATATTACTCAGGTGGTTACTATAACTGCTAATACAGAGCCTAGAGAAACGAAATTAAAGATAAAGGCAAAAGTACAACCGAAGGAGGAAGAGGAAGAAGCTAAATAATCTTCAGCTTCGTCTTAAAAGATTGTGCAAACCGTCTCAGTTTCTGACTGAGGCGGTTTTTTGGTTTAAACCACCCCGAATTGCTCATGATTACTGTACTAGCTTGACTGAAACTACATCGCAATTCACCCCTCCTTGATAATTATTTGGGATTTCAAGTTATTTGCTGCTTGGAGGGGAATTTACTAGGGATAGTGAAAAAGAACTTCGAAGCTGATTGATATAGGCTTTATGTCATGTTTCGAGCATGATTTATTCAAAAGCTATGACTTACAAAATGGAGGCAGTTTAAGGTAACATTTCTCTTTAGCCAAATAGCTTATAAACTTCTTTTAATGGCATATCTCTCAATATATTTTTTCCTTAACTGAGTCATTAACAGCAAAAACATTAACGATTGTATAGTTGTAGTTAGTTAGTAGAGCATCATTAGCAGTTTCTACCACAGTTTTAATTACAGAAGAATCCTTCTCTTCGGGGAATATTAGTTCTATGTCCAACATCCAGTCTCCTCCTTCTTCCCATAAATTCAGGTCTATTCTTTTAGAGTTTGTGAGAGATATTATATTGGCTTTTAATTCATTTTCAACTAAATATTTGCCACTATGAATAAGGTCACCGTTAAAGGTATATGTCCATTCTCCAATCGGAATTCCTTCATCATATTTAAAAGTTGATTCATGATTCCCATTATAAGTTCCACCGATTGGCTTCACGCATTTGTACTCTCCGTCAAGTAATTCTCCATTATCTTCATTGCTATACGAACCATCTTTTCTTTGGATTTTTTCAAATTCAACTGTTTTAGTGCAACTAATAATAGCTAAACAAAGAATAATCAACAGTCTTATCTTGAGTTTCATGTAATTATCTAGCTATAGTTAGAATCTACTTCAATGGATATCTGGAGATTCTTTATTAAACAGAAACCCCCGCTGAGGGGAATTTAACGGGTATTAAAACTGCCCTGAGTCCTCTCCTAGTATGGAGTTGATTTGGGCGGCTAGGTTACGGTCTTTTTCTGTTACTACATCTCCAGATTCATGCGTGCAGAGTTCTATGGTGACTACATTGTACTCGTTATGCCATGTGGGATGGTGGTTTGTCTTTTCCGCTATGAATGCCACTCTAGTCATAAAAGTAAATGCCTCCTGAAAGTCCTTAAACCTGAACTGACGCACTAGTTTATTGTCTATTTCTTGCCACATAATTTTTAGTTTTTAGAATTGAGTCGCGGTTATTTCATTTGGTTGTGAGCACTAAACCCCATTGCACAGCAGATAAAAACAACTTTATGTATCTGACTCCTTTGTCTTCATCTTTACAAATGAATCCTGTAATCTTCTCAGCGCTTCTACTTTAATCATGTCTCCTTTTTCCTGAAAACCGAAGATGAGGTTATTCAATAGCCGGTTTAAAATATCGGTAGAAGAGCATGGTTTATAGAACTTTACCTGCTGAGGTAAATTTAGATGAAACAGAAATTCATCTATCTCATTTTTATGAATCACCGTTCCGTCTGAGAATGGATTAATGTAAAACAGTATTCCATTTTCTGCCACAGCTTCATCTAGCATAGCAGCTATGCCATGCTCGTCCATGTAACACAGAATAAAATGATTAGGCAGGTTTACTCCGAAAATAGGTATATCTAAACTCTCGGCTAGCACTTGGTATAGGATGGCTAATGAAAGGGGGCTGCCTTTTTTGTTTTTGATTACATCACTAATAAATGAATTAGATGGCGCAGTATAATTGGTCTTGTTTCCCGAGAATCCATGTACATTAAATAGTATATGGTTTAGGATTCTCACTTTCTCGAAAGCGGTAAGATTGTCATTTAACTCCAACCAAACGTCCTGTCTGATTCTAGAAATCTCTTTACGAATATGGTCGGTATTATATGACGGGTACTGAAACTGATTAACGAGTAGAACCGCTTCCAATAGGTCTTTTTCTTCTGAATCTAGCCAAGCTTTCAGCTGATTAGAAGTGCCTTCTATCTGAATGTCTTGGATGAGTTTTTCTATTCGTTTTCTGAAGAGCGGCCCTAGCTCTGAGGTCTCCCACTCTTTTTCAAGTTTGGGGACTATTTCTGGCCCGAAATTCTCGATTTCCGATTTCACCTGAGAGTAAATTATCTCATCTGGATCATCCATAAGTGAAATCAGCGCGTCTATCTGATTCGTTATCATGTGTGTTTAAAAGAAAGGTTAAGCCAAATGTAACCGAGTAAAACGGCCATTTCAGACTAGACGCACTTAATTCTTAACACTCATTTGCTTATAGCCTGTAGTGCACTATCTATAAGCCCTTCCACTACTTTTTTAGGATTAGAGGAGAACTCATTTGTGGCTCTATTGGCTAGGATAGCACTCAGAGAAACCGCAGAATGACCCAGCATTTTAGTGAGAGCATATATACCAGCGGTTTCCATTTCTAGGTTCGTAAGCCAATAGTTTTTGAATTCAAATTCCTGGTATTCTCGCTGAAGATTCGGATTAGCGAGTGGGATTCTGATGGCTCTGTTTTGCGGAGCGTAAAACCCGTTAGCCGTAACCGTAACACCTAAATGGTCATATACTCCATCCATTTTATCTATCAACTCCTTAGCACCAGATACGGCATAGGCCCGAGCAGAGTCCTGTGGCCAGTTAATGGTTTCTGAAAAAGCTTCAGCTAATTCATTTTCCTCATCTGAAAATGTAAAATCATAAAAATGAGGAACACCATCCATGCCTATGGCTGCTTGTGAGCAGATGATAGAATCTATAGATATCTCGTTTCTCAGTGTTCCTGAAGTTCCTAAGCGATAAAAATTCAGAGATTTCAATTCTGAATTGACCTCTCGAGTTTCAGGATTAATATTGACTGCGGCATCTAACTCATTGATAACTATATCTATGTTATCTACTCCTATCCCAGTGCTTACGACTGTAATTCGCTTGCCGTTAAACTCTCCTGTATGAATGTGAAACTCTCTCCCCTGCTTCATTACGTCTATACGCTGGAACTTTTCGGTTATCATAGAAACCCTGTCTGGGTCTCCCACTAAGATGATATCTGATGCTAAATCTTCCGCTTTTACGCCTAAATGATACACCGAGCCGTCTGGCCTTAAGATTAATTCTGATGGAGAAAACTTCTTTTTCATAGAATCACAAACTTACGGATATAGCGAACTTGTCTAAAGTCGAACATAAAATCTCCGTGAAAACTCTTGACATCATTGGCTTCAGCTATTTTTTTCTCCGTAGCGGACTAGCTATGCAGAAAAAAATGAGTTTCGCAACTAATATCAATACTTTCCACTCGGAAGTTTAGCTTCAACTTTAGACAAGTTCAACTATTCAGCCATAGGTTTTTAAGAACTGTAATACTTCTATGGTTTCACGATTGAAATTTGACTTTACCTTTGGCATTAGTATTGTTAAACAAGGTTAACTCACACAACCTATTGTTAACGCTGTAAGTCTAATAGCAGAGAATAATGAAAATGAAGAATTGCTTACTAATGACAGCACTGTTCACGTTTATGTGCGGTGCAATGTATGCCCAAAATCCAACCATCACTGGAAAAATCAACGGACTAAATCCTGGTGACACGGTTTATCTAGCCCAATACCTGGGAAAAAGTCTCTTTTACAATGACACTACA
>CAZTVP010000215.1:2454-5100 GCA_964616995.1 uncultured Comamonadaceae bacterium | reverse complement strand
TCCGTTCTGAGGTGAGAAGTCCGTGGTTTGATTATATGTGCCATAAACCGCATGTCCTGCTTGGGAAAGATTTTTGGCTAATTGCGCTCCTATACCTGTAGAAGCGCCTATGATGAGAATATTCATTATCTAATTTTTACTGCGAACCTAATTTTCAAGTGTCATAAAACATTCTCATAATTAGAACTTATCTAAAGTTAAACCTGAAACCTACGTGAAAACTCTTGATATCATTGGCTTCAGCTATTTTTTTATCCATAGCCGAAAAGCTATGCAGAAAAAAATGAGTCTTACCACTAATATCAATACTTTCCACTCGGACCTGCTTGCCAGCAGGCAAGAGTTCATTTTCAACTTAAGACAAGTTCTTAGCATGTTAATGACACATTACAATTCACTTTAGTTTTTCTACAGTTCACTTTCAGCAGGAAATTACCTTTGAATCTTGAAATTACTTTTGACCTCGAATAACCAGAAAATCTCTAACAGATGAAAAAGTTTTTACTACTGATTGCCCTGTTTTGCACCGCTACATGCGGATTATTAGCACAGGAAGGATTAACCCAAACCGTAAAAGGAACCGTTACCGATTTAGATGCCGATTACCCCATGATAGGAGTGAATGTGATATGGCTAAACGGAGAAAATGACAAATTCACCACTACTGATATCAATGGAAATTTCAAATTAGAAGGAGTTGCAGTAGGAAGACAAAACTTCGAATTCAGCTTTATAGGATATAAAAAGGCAGTCATCCCTAATGTATTAGTAAACTCAGCCAAAGAAACAGTCTTAAACGTGGCACTGGAAGAGGATTTGCTCAAGTTAGATGAAGCTGTAGTAGAAGCAGAGGATGAAAAAGGAAAGGCCGAGAACGACTTGGCTGCGGTAAGTTCACGTTCACTGAGCATGGATGAGGTGAGCAGATTTGCCGGCTCTACAGGAGACGTAGCTAGAATGGCTCAGAACTACGCTGGTGTAAGCGGTTCGAGTGACGACAGAAATGATATTATAGTTCGTGGAAACTCGCCTTCTGCAGTGCTCTGGAGAATGGAAGGCGTAGATATTCCTTCACCGAATCACTTCAGCACTATAGGAGCTACTGGTGGGCCCATTTCTATGTTGAACTCAAACAACCTTAGAAACAGTGATTTCCTCTCATCTGCTTTTCCAGCTGAATATGGAAATGTTACTGGAGCTGTATTTGATTTAAAACTCAGAAATGGAAATGCTGATAAGTACGAATTTTTAGGTCAGATAGGTTTTAATGGATTTGAGGGTGGAATAGAAGGCCCGCTTAAAATAGGTAAGCAGAGTTCCTTTTTGGTGAATTACAGGTATTCTACTCTTGGAGTTTTTTCTGCACTTGGAATCAACTTTGGAACTGGTTCAGCCATTCCAGAATACCAGGACATTAACTTTAAATTCAATGTGCCTACGGAGAAAGCGGGAAGGTTCGTTCTATGGGGCTTAGGAGGAGTAAGTGCTATCAACTTTGATTATGCTCCTGATGAAGAAAATCTTTTCACTGAAGTAGGGCAGATAGAAGAAAGCCAATACGCTGGTCAGACGGGAATCATAGGATTCTCTCACCTTTATTTCTTCAATGAAAAAACCAGTTCTAACCTAGCGATAACGGCTACAGGAACTCAAAATACCTTTGGACTTCAGGAGGCCGTAGATGAAGCATCACCTTTTGAAGATGTGTACGCTCAAGATTCCTATCAAAATAGGATAGGAGTGAATTGGACACTTAAAAGTAAACTCAATGCTAAGAATAAGTTAAAGGCAGGTCTGATTTTCGATGCGTTTGATATCAATCTTCAAGATTCTGTTTTGGCAGATGATAATGTTTGGTATCCACAACTCAACTTTGATGGAACAGCCCAATTGTACAGAGCTTTTGCGAGTTGGCAGCATAGATTTAGTGAGAAGTTTAGGGTAAATACGGGTGTTCATGGAAGCTTCTTCGAGCTAAATGAAACTACAGCCATAGAACCTAGAATAAACTTTGCTTATAAGAATTCACCTAGAAGTACTATAGCCATTGGGTATGGACTTCACTCTCAACTTCAGCCACTTCCTGTTTACTTCAGTTCCACTAGAGAAGCCACTCCAGAAGAGCTAGAGGCCAATAGAAACCTAGACTTTGCCAGAAGTCACCACGGAGTTATTTCCTGGGATTATACACTGACACCTGATTCTAGAATCAAGCTAGAAGCTTATTATCAAGGACTATTCAATGCTGCGGTTGATCCTACAGAAGGTTCGTTCTCCATGTTGAATTTCGGGGCGGACTTTGGGTTTCCTAACCGTGTAGGCTTGACCAATGATGGTACGGGAAGTAACATAGGAGTGGAGCTCACACTGGAAAGATTCCTTAAGAAAGGTTTTTACTACCTCTTGACTGCATCTGTGTTTGATAGCAAGTATGAGGGAGTAGATAACATAGAAAGAAACACGTTCTTTAACTCTAATTATGTGGTAAACGCCCTGGCAGGAAAAGAGGTTTACTTGAATGATAAATTGGCTTTGACTTTTGACGCTCGCCTTACACTCTCAGGAGGAAGAAGATACACTCCTATAGATTTAGAAGCTTCTATAGCCGCAGAAGAAGAAATAAGAGATGAAACGAGAGCTTTTGAA